>WQXD01000063.1 GCA_009785015.1 Oscillospiraceae bacterium
TCATTGCGAGGAACGAAGCGACGAAGCAATCCAGTAAAAAGATGGATGTATCATAAATATTTGCCTTTCTGGATTGCTTCGCTACACTCGCAATGACGAAAAACGAAGGTTCCGGGACAGGTCAATTGAAGTCCCGTCCCGCGCGTCAGTCCATTGCCCTGAAAATATCCACGACTTTGTCGATCGCCTTTTCCATCGAAGCGGATTTTTTGTCGTAGTACGACACTATGTTTCTGTCGTATTTCGAGGCCAGAGTGATAAAATCCAAAAATACGTTGCCGAAACTGTACACGCTGCCGATATCGTAAACCCTCGAATCGAATATGATATCGAGCATTTCCTCCGATTCCTCATCCCTCATATATTTTCTCGTCAATACGGTTTCATAATATGCGGGCTGCAGGGTGTAACGGCTTTCGGCCGAGAGAGCTTCGAGGATTATGCTGATGCGTTCCAGATCATCGGCGCTCTTGGGCACCCCCATGAGCACGCCCGTATACGGGTTCACGACGCTGCGGTAATCTTTTTGCGCCTCATCGTATTTCGGAAGGGGGATTATTCCGAAGTTGGCTTCCATTCCCCTGAAAAATTCCACAAACCTCATTCTCGTCCACATGAATAAAATCCTGTTTCCCTCAAAGCCCTTTACATGAATTTCATCCCCTTTGGACAAATCCCCTCCGCTTCCGCCTTTTGGCGGGGCCTGCGCGTTTAATACATAGTCCGGATTGTAAAGCAGGTCCATAACTTTTTCGAGCACTGCCAGATTTTTTTCGCTTGCGAAATCCATGTAGGGTATATCGTTGTCATTTTTGACCGCGAGGGCGCCGCCCCCGCTCACAAGGAGGGCGTGGAACGTGTCGTTGTAAGTGGCAAAGCCCCACCTGTCCTCATAGGCGGTCATAATGCCGTCGCCGTTTAAATCGGAGGCGGCGCCCCTTATCATATCGTTCATGGCGTCAAAGGTCCATTTCCCCTCCTTGACCAAACCATACGGCAGCTCAAGGCCCAGGCTTCCCATCAGGTCTTTGTTGAAGAGCAGGGTATTTGTGGCTTCGTTGTCAAGTATCAGCAAATCGCCCGCCAGAAGATAATTCTTGTTGTCTATGGACATGGAATTGACCGCCGGGTCCCACCACGGTTTATCCAAATCGACATACGGCAGATTCGCCACATTGATCAAAAGGTCGCTGGTCACAATTCCCGGGACGTTGTTGTTGAACATGATTGCCGCGTCGTATAAGGGGTCGCCGGCTTTTACGGCTTTGTTCATGGCCCCCCGCTCGTCCGACTGCCCCACCAATTTGATATTGAAATTGTATTTTTCCTTTATTTTGAGATTTCTTGTATAGACCGCGTCGTTGATGGGCTCGCTGTTTTGGACCTCTTTTCCCTCTGTCATCTCCGCGACAATTTCAAGCGGCAGCGGCCCCACCCAGTCGGATCCGTCATACAGGTGCGTTAAAAAAGTAAATTCATAGCCGCCGAAATCAATATCCCCGGCAAGATCCGGTTCGAGCCTTTCTTTGGCTTTGCCGGCTTCGCCTTCGGCGGATTCCCCCCTGTCCGTTTCGGTCGTGCCGCCGCCGGGATTCGCGTCATCTTTTGTATTGCCGTTTCCGCACGAAATCAGTATGCCCGCGAGCAAAGCCGCAAGCAGAGCGAACGATATAAGCTTTTTCATAAAATTTACCCCTCGTATTTCCATCATTAATCGCAATAATCGCAATTCACAAATATTTCCGGAGCACTTCCAGCACCTTGTCGAAGTCGATCGGTTTGCCGAGATGATCGTCCATTCCCGCCGCCAGGCTGTTCTCGATGTCGCTTTTGAAAACGTTCGCGGTCATGGCTATGATCGGCAGGCTGACATTTTGCATAAAGGGCAGCCCGCGTATGGCGCGCGTGGTCTCATAGCCGTCCATTTTGGGCATTTGCACATCCATGAACACAATGTCATATCCGCCGCCGGACTCTTCTACCATTTCCAGGGCTCTCTGGCCGTTCTCGGCGCAGTCTATGGTGATCCCCGTCCCGGACAGAAGCGATATGAAAATTTCGCGGTTGATTTCCACATCCTCGGCAAGCAGCAGTTTTTTGCCCGCGAACTCGCCTTCCGCATATTCGGCGTCCTCGTTCAAAATGGGAGCCGTGCCGAAACATTCGTTTACGCAGTCGATTATCGTCGAAGTAAAAAGCGGTTTCAGCAAATGCTTGTCCACGCCCGCGGCAAGGGCTTCGTCTTTGATTTGTTCCCAGTCCATCGCCGTTATCATGATCACCACGGAAGGCCTTTTGCCGTTGCGGGACTTTATCTGCCTTGTCAGTTCTATGCCGTCCATATTGGGCATGACCCAGTCGACAAAATATATGTCATACCCGCCGCGCCGATCTATGATACGGCAGGCTTCGAGCCCGTCCGACGCCACGTCGCACTTTATATTGAACTGATTCAGTGTGTTTTGAAACTGCTCGCGCACTTCGGGCATATCGTCGACGGCCAAAACCCTGACAGTGTTCCAGTTCACATCGGGGGCGAGCAGCGAATGCGGATTTCTCTTGCCGCGCGCCGCTTTTACGGTGAAAATAAACTTGGCCCCCAGTCCGAGCCGGGATTCGATCCATATCCTGCCGCCCATCAGCTCGACGATGTTTTTGGATATGACAAGCCCGAGGCCCGTCCCGCCGTATTTGCGGTTGGTCCCGCTCTCCGCCTGCTCAAATGCCTGAAATACCCTCTCGTGCTGTTCGGGGGCGATCCCTATTCCGCTGTCCGCCACCGAAATACGCAGTTCGCAGCTTTCGTCGGTTTCGTCGGTCAGGGACGCTTCAAGGCGGATGTTTCCGCGCTCGGGCGTGAACTTCACCGCGTTGGACATCAAATTCGTCAAAACCTGCGACAAACGCTGCTCGTCGGCTACAATAAAGCGCGGTATCCGCTTGTCGACTTTCACGGAAACCGCCTGCGACTTTTCTTCCGCGCGGGAATTTACGACTGTCACGACCTTTTGCAGCATTCTGTCGAAATTGAACTCGACAGGCGAGAGTTCGAGCTTGTTCGCCTCGATTTTTGACATATCCAGTATATCGCTTATCACCCCCAGCAGATGGGAGGAGGCGTCCCCTATCCTGCCCAAGGCATAATTTTTGCCTTCCAGGTCCTTCACTTTCTTTCCGATAGCCGTCATGCCGATTACGGCGTTCATCGGCGTTCTCATTTCGTGGCTCATGCTGGAGAGAAAATCGCTTTTCGCCTTGCTGGCTTCGTTTGCCCGTGTGAGCGCGGCTTTCAGCAGGTCGTTTTGATGCTTTACCTCTTTTACCAGTTCCGCGCCCTTTATCGCCGTGGAAATATTTACGCGCAGCGTTTCATATGTGTCCACGCTGATTTCGGGGTCGAACGGCATGAGCAGTATCCCGAATTCTTCATCTTTGAAGAACAGCGGGATGAAAAACAAATCGCGCCGTTTGCTTTCGAAATCAAATTCTCCGATAGTCGAATAATCGGAAAACACAATCGGGTCTTCGCGGTTGTCTTTTATGTTGAATTGTTTGTCCCCGTCAAAGCCGATAAGCGTATTTATCGTTCTGTCGGCGGCAAAGCCGCTTTTTATCGGCTTTTCGTACAGACCGATTACCGCGGTGTCAATCGAAATGCCCGGGAGCGACTTATACAATTCCTCCGCCAAGGAATCGATGTCAAATATCAAAACCAAGTTGCCCGCCACCCTTCTTGTCATCCAGCGTTTGTCAAATGAGGCGATTTCCTTGAATTCTCTTTCTTTGAAGCGGATATTATGGACAAAAGTCGAGGCATGGGTGAGTGTCGAGCGGACCGTGTTCAAATTCGCCACTTCATCCCCGTGAAACTCCGAACCAGTTGAAAGAACATTGAGCGCTTCGTTCCATGTATTGAAATCTTTCGAGTAATTGTTATAGCCGATCAAAATTTCGTTGAACAAGGCCAAAAATTTTTCTTTTGAAAAGGGATTTTCTTTTATCGTCCCGGCCAGCGCCGCAGCCCATTTTGAAATTTGCAGCTCCGGAATCTCCTTTTGGAACAGCGCTTTGAATTTATGCGACACATATGAAATAAGGGAGTCCGCCTCTTGCGTTTGACCGTGCTCATGCACGGCCTCCGCGTCAAAAAATTCTTTTTCCAGACATCCGCAGGACTGGCGCTGCATAAAGACCGGAGGCATGCTGACTATTTTTTCCGCGGGTTTTCCTTCAATCCGGTTGTGAAGCAGCTCCGCGGCGGCCAGCCCGAATTTATGAAAATCCTGCCGCGCCGTGCTTATCGAGGGAATAAAGGCCGCAGACCCTATGTCGTCGTCAAAGCCCGTAACCGCGAAATCGGCGGGAGCGGACAAATTATAGCTTTTCAGTTCGTTTAAAACGCCTATCGCGGAAACGTCGTTGCTCGCCGCAATCGCGTCGGCGCAAATCTCAAGGCTGTCGAATAATTTCCTCACCGCTTTCCGCCCGCTGTCCTGATCAAAATTCCCGGGAAAGACATATCTGTCGTCATATGGTATTTTGTTTGCCAGGAGCGCCCTTTTATACCCTTCAAAGCGCTCTTCGGCTTCGGGATGCCCGTCGGGGCCCTTGACAAAGGCGATCCTTTTCTTTTGGTGAACCTGTATCAGATGCTCCACCGCGTCATACATTCCGGCCATATTGTCCACTATGACGGACGGGACGCCGTCCATGACGTATGAAACGGAAACGACGGGAAGCGAGGGGAGCCCGGCGGCATATTTTTCAAAATTTTCGCTTCCTATGATGTGGGCGATGAATCCGGAAAACATGATCACCCCATCCAGCGAAACACTGTTTCTTACAGTTTCAAAGCAAGTCTCGAAATGCGAGGCAAAATCATCGGTAGTCATCTGATATGTTCCGAAATACGCCGTCAAATGAATGTCATTTTTGCGCGCGTACTCTACGATACCGCTCCAAATATCATATTGGTTTGAATTGTCCATAGTGGAAAATATGACGCCGAAGTGAAGCCGCTTTTTGTCTTTCATGAAAATGGCACTGCTAACAAAAATCTACACATAAAGTAGAGAAATGAGTATTCCTGCTTCACCCTGTCTGCTCTCGAGATCAGAAAACCGACTCTACTAACATTTGATATAACAGTCCACAGGCGTAAATTCCCGTCTTAGCCGACGGTACATATAGTCGCTTACGCTACACTATATATTTCGCAATCTCTAATATTTATTGCGGCGTTTATATCCCTGTTGTGAATTGTACTACATTCAGGACATACCCACTCTCTTACGTTCAGGTTCTTTGTCTTCGGGTTTTTGTATGTACATCCTTTCGTACTACATAACTGAGAGCTTGCGTAATATCTCGGTATTATTCTTACTTCAATGTTGTGTTTCCTACATTGTTGAATCAGGAACAGTTTGAAATATCCCCACAAAGCCTCGCTTATAGCTTTCGATAAGTGTTTGTTTTTCTTCATCCCCTGAACATTCAAGTCCTCTATCGCAATAAATTTTGGATTCATGGCTACCAGTGAATTTACTACGTGTCTTGCGTACTCTTGCCTTATATTTGCTAATTTCATGTACAGTCTCTGAACCTTTAACTTATTCTTCTGCACATTGCTTTTGTTAGCTTCTCCTTTCTTTATTTTCTTTATTTTCTTGCTTAGTTTACGTTGTTGCCTTTTACGGCGTTTCTCCATTTTCTTTACCTTGTTTGTCTTGTTTATGTTTGCGAACTTTTCACCATTGGAAACTATCGCAAGGTCAGTCAACCCTAAATCCACGCCAATACCCTCTTTAGTCGGAACATTATCGCTTTGTACTTCGTCAACTTCACATAGCACCGACATAAAATATCTATCAGCACGTCTCCCTATCGTTCCACTCTTAACTTTTGCATCTAATGGTATATATCCGTATTCTTTAAGACGAACAAAGCCAAGTGTAGGTACTTTGAACCTGTGTCTTTCGATGGTACAATCTGCTGTATTGTTTTTCACAAAGTACATCTTTACGCTATCTTTGCGTTTCTTCGGTTTCGGATATTCAGCCTCTCCTTTAAAGAATTTTCGAAATGCTCTTTCCGTATTCATAATTGCTTGTTTGACTGATTTGCTCGATACCTCTTTTATCCACGAATATTCTGGGTTATCGGGAATAAACTCGTTGTTTAGCCACTTTGAAAAATCCATACCGCTATAAAATTTGCCCGTCTTTTCGTATTCGTCTTTTTCTACTTTTAGGTATAGGTTTTTGACGAATTTGCTTACCCCCATTGTCTTGTGTACCTGTATTCTCTGTGCTTTTGTTAAGTATATTTCAGTACAATATGCTCTTAACATCGTTGTCCTCCTTGATTTATTTCTTGTACTTACGTAATCCATACGCTCTGCTTGAAAATACGTGTATTGCGCTTTTTATCGAGCTGTGCAAATGGAAAGCGAAAAAACATACGGTAGCAGAGCAACGCAGGAGTGATACTCTTTGGCCTCTTTGTAAAGAGGCTCCGCCCGCAGGCGGTGGTGTTTTGCCGGATCAGATGCTGTGCGGGGGGGGACGCAAACACCCGTCACGCGGAAAAAACGCGGTTCTACCGTGCTTTTCCGGGATCTCGCGTGCCACCCTCTTTCAAAACGTGTAGCGAATGTGAACGCTTCGCGTTCACATGCAGCTCACGCCAATAGATCAAGGGCAAAGATACGCCATTTTTTCGTTCATCAAATCCCATTTGCAAAGCTCGCTTTTTATTGGATTATACCATAAATTAATTAAAATATCTATTGTTTTTTGTGAATTTTACTGCAAATCATTATTGTTTTTAAAGGGAAGGGAAACTATGTGGAATTTGGATGAAAAAAAACTCGATGCATTGCTGACAACTCCGTCTTCGCGCCTTATCGCCGATATGAGAAAAATCGAAGGGGATATAATTTTCCTCGGCGCTGGCGGGAAGATGGGCCCCGGTCTTTGCGTACTGGCCAAACGGGCCGCGAAAGAGGCCGGAAGCAAATCAAAAATCACCGCTGTTTCGCGGTTTACGGACCCGGCTGCTTTGGATTTTCTGAAAGAAAACGGCGTCGAAACGATAAGCGCGGACCTGCTGGAGCAGGGCGTTTTGGAAAAACTGCCCGAAGCCCCCAATGTCATTTTTATGGCGGGGCGCAAATTCGGCACAAACGGGCGGGAATATATGACATGGGCCTTAAATACATGGCTGCCCTCGCGCGTGGCGGAGCGCTATAAAAATTCGAGGATCGTAGTTTTTTCGACTGGCAACGTATATCCGCTCTCTCACATTTCATCCGGCGGGGCGCTTGAAACTGCCAAAACCGTGCCCGCGGGGGAATATGCGATGAGTTGTCTCGGAAGGGAACGCATGTTTGAATATGGGGCCCGCACATTCGGTACGAAGATAGTCATATACCGTTTGAGCTATGCGGTCGATCTCAGATACGGGGTGCTCTTCGATATCGCCGAAAAGGTCAATTCAAAAACACCGGTCTCCCTGCAGATGCCCGTATTCAACTGCATCTGGCAGGGCGACGCAAACGAAACCGCTATACGGAGCCTGTGCCATGCCTCTTCCGACGTATTTTACCTCAATGTGTCCGGCCCGGAAACCGTCTCGGTTTACGCAACCGCGAAAAAATTCGGGGAACTGCTCGGCAAAGAAGCGCTTTTTTGCGGCGAAAGCGCGGACGCCTCCCTTTTCTGCGACACCGGGAAAATGGCGGATTTGTTCGGATATCCTTTGATGCCCTTGGAAACGATGATCAAATGGCAGGCGGATTGGATCCTGTCGGGCGGGCGCTCGCTTGAAAAACCCACTCATTTTGAACAAAGAAAGGGAGATTATTGACAATGAGGGACAAAGCAAAGCATATTTTAAACGAAGGCGCGATGATCCCCGCGATACCCCTGGCCCTTGACAAAAACAGAAAATTTGACGAAAAGAAGCAGCGCACCCTCATACGCTATTATTTAGACGCCGGAGCGGGCGGAATCGCGGTGGGTGTGCACACCACTCAGTTTAAAATCAGGGATCCCGGAATCGATTTGTTTCATGTCGTCATCGAAACCGTTCTGGATGAAATCGGGCGCTTTGAGCAAAAAAACGGCAAAACCATCGTCAAAATAGCGGGGGTGTGCGGCAAAACCGAGCAGGCTCTCTCAGAGGCGCGGTTTGCCGCGAAAAAAGGCGCCGACGCGGTTTTGCTGAGCCCCGGAGGGCTTATGGATTTGAGCGAAGACGAAATGATAGAGCGCACGGCCGCCGTGGCCTGCGTGACCGGGGTCATCGGGTTTTATCTTCAGCCGGCGGCGGGAGGGCGGATTTTCTCGGCGGGCTACTGGAAACGCTTATCCGATATCGAGGGCGTCGCCGCCATCAAGTGCGCGCCCTTCGACCGCTACCGGACGACAGAGCTCGCGCGGGGGGTCGCCTGCTCCAAAAGATGCGGCGAAATCGCCCTGTATACGGGCAACGACGACAACATTCTCGCCGATTTGCTTACGACGTACGAATTTGAAATAGACGGCAAGAAGGTCGAAAAACGTTTTGCCGGGGGGCTGCTCGGGCACTGGGCGGTATGGACAAAAACCGCAGCCGATATATTCGAGAGGGTGCGCCAATGCAGAACCCGCGGCTATATCCCGGCGGACCTTCTAAAGCTGGGTATAAAGATAACCGACGCGAACTCGGCGTTTTTCGACGCGGCCAACGGTTATGCGGGCTGTATTCCCGGAATACACGAAGTGCTGAGGCGGCAGGGGATTTTTGAGGGCGTCTGGTGCTTGGACCCAAGCGAAACGCTTTCGGTCGGGCAGTATGAGGAAATCGACAGGGTTTACCGCGAATATCCCGAATTAAACGACGACGATTTTGTCAGATCCAATTTACATAAATGGCTGTAAGCAAAAAAATATTGAATATGGCGGGTGCACCGGTTGACAACGCTGAAAAAACGTGGTAAAATATATAATCATATATCCAAAGCGATCCAAAATTTTATTAAACTTAAGGAGCAAAAAACATGAAAAAAATCATCGCTTTTATCGTTATTTCAGCTTTGCTGGCCGTTTTGTGCGCGCCCCTGACGGCTTTGGCATACCAGACGGTGGGAAATGTAAACTTAAACTATGGCACCGTCACAATCGACGGCAATTTCAGCGCGGCCAAATGGGCCGCGGCGGCGCCCTTTACCGCCGACGCTTCGAATACCGCGGCGTGGAGCGGGGACATTGTGGCGGCGGTACAGGTTTACGGCCTCTGGGATGAGGGGGGACTTTATCTCGGCGGCGAAGTGACCGATTCGACATTCACATACTCAAACGGGGGATATGACGGCGACGCGGTTCAGTTTTCCCTCGATGTGGGACAGACTTTTCTGGGCACTGACGAAGGCAGGGCGATATTCTACTCGTTCGGCGCCTATGAAAGCGCCGCCGACCATGTGCTTGTAAGGCAGGAATCCTCTACCGACGGCGAAGTGGCGGACGGCGAGGGCGGATTCATTTTGAAAACCGCGAAAACGGCGTCCGGCTGGGCGTATGAAATGTTCATGCCCTGGACGATGCTCAACGAAGACCTCGACGCGAAAGCGGGCAAAACATTTGCGCCGGGCGAAGGCGGCAAAATCAACGTTTTGCTGTGCTACCTCGACAGGGACGACGGCTCGCTTGTGGGCGCGTGGGGAACCTTTACGGCGGAAGACCCCGACTGGGGCCCCGACGGACACGGCATAACCTACACCCTGCAGGCAAAACCCGCCCCCGCACCGGAACCCGATCCCGAACCCGCCCCCGAAGCTCCGGCCGAGGAGGCCCCGGCCCCCGCTCCGGCAGAACCGGCTCCTGCTCCGGCGCCGGCAGAGGAGGCCCCGGCTCCCGCTGCTCCCGCGACCGGCGATGCCGGAACGGCAATTTTGGCCCTCGCGCTTATCGGCGCGGCTGCGTTTTTCGCGCTTAAGAAGATAATTTATCCATCGGTATAAAAACCATGTCCGAAACCGACCCGCCATTTGACAACTGCGCTTGTCATTATGGCGGGTTTTGCCGTAAATGATATAAATACTTTTGAAAAGGGGAAAATTTAGATTATGAAAATTGAGCTGCACAACTACGATATTTACCCGAAGGTGGTAAAAACAAACAAAGAGACAAAAATATCCGTCAGAGCGCTCGGTCGGCATGCGGAATTTTCGCAGGGCGAATATGTCATACAGGTGACGTCGATGAACGAAACCATAAGAAATATTCCCGGAAGCAAAAATACGGAATATACAGCCGCGCCAAAAAACGGCATATTGGAGTTCACGCATAATTTCGGCGGCGAAGGCGAATATTCGATAGTGTTCGGCGGCGTCGAGCTGCGCGTTTACGCGCTTGATGACGATTTGTTCGGATGCCGCCCGTACATGGGCGACATGCACGTCCACTCGTGCCGCTCCGACGGGAAAGAATCGCCCGCGGTCGTGGCGGCGGCCTACAGAAAAGGCGGATTTGACTTTTTGGCGATCACCGACCACGGAAAATTCGAGCCGTCGCTCGAAGCGATGGAGGAATACAAAGGGGCGCCCATCGACCTCTGCCTTTTGACGGGCGAGGAAATCCACGCCCCGGACAACACTTCGCATTACGTCCATTTCGGCGGCAGTTCCGGCGTGAACAAACTTTTCGAGGAGGATCGGGCAAAATATGAGAAAGAAGTTCTTGAGATTGAAAAAACCTTGGACATGCCGGACGATTTGAAGATTTATTCCCATGAATACGCCTCGTCTCTATGGATCTACCAAAAGATACGCGAGGCGGGCGGCTGCTCTGTCATGGTCCACCCGCACTGGATCCACGGCTACGCGTATCACAAGCCCACAAAACTGCTGATATACGAGCTGAAACAAAAACCCTTCGACGCTTTTGAGCTCATCGGCGGAATGGCCATGTACGACGACTACCGGCCGGTTTACGAAAATCAGATGCAGGTGAGCGTATGGCAGCAGGTGCGCGAGGACGGCTGTTTCGTGCCGCCGCTCGGACTGAGCGACTCCCACGGGAGCGTCAACAGGGACTATGAGTATTTTAAGCTGGCGAGGACGGTCGTTTTGAGCGAAAAACTCGAAAAAGATTCGATAATACAGGCGATACGCAAAAACCGGTCTGTGGCCCTCGAACAGTACAGAGGGGAAAAAGCGCCGAGGTGTTACGGAAAACACAGGTGCGCCGCTTTCGTGATGTTTCTGCTCGCGGAGTATTTCCCGATTCACGACGAATTGTGCCGGGAGGAAGGCAGGTTCATGAAGGATTATGTGTGCGGGGACGAAAACGCGAAAGCGAGGCTCGCCGCCCTAAGCGGGCAGACGGCGAAACTGCTCGAAAAATACTGGGGCGGGTAAAGGCATGTATATAAAGAGGAAAAAAGGTAGCGCGGCGCAACCTGACGCCGATGCAGCTGAGCTATTACCGCGGAGCGCACTACAACGCTGACAAGCGGTTGGTGAAAAACGTATCGGGGGTGAATCAGCATACAAAAGAGGTTAGTACTCAAAATGAGAACAAACCTCAAAACCAAAAAACATCGGAACGGCTGGCGGAACAGTACAATGTATCGAGGGCGACGATCAGCCGTGACGCGGAGGTAGCGCGGGCGGTCGACGCGATCGGTGACGCAAGCTCAAAGACGAGGTAGGCGCGGACGAATTGCGGGCGGCGATTCGCGGCCATATCGCCATGCTCCAGGATATGTACAACCGGATTTGACCGCCGAATGGGTGAAATATGAAAATTTATATTATGCAGGGGAAGCGAATTTTTATGAACGAAACGCAACGCAAAGAAATAAACGAAATAGTAAACAGTATATTATCAAGTGTCCCTGCTTTGGAGATATATCTTTTTGGTTCTTTTGCGAAGGGAATCGAAAAAGAAGACAGCGATTATGATTTTTATGTTATTATTCCCGATGACAGCGGTATGCGAGAAATAGAAGCTATTCATGAAATAAGGTATAATTTAGCCGGTAAGCAACCGAGAAGCATAGATATGTTGGTGGGTATACAAAGTAAATTTAATCAACGAAAAAGTCATTTTGCCACGATTGAAAATGAAGTTACAGAAACGGGGATAAAATTGTATGGATAGCATAACCGCCGAATGGGTGAAATATTCAGAAAGAGCTTTAGCGTCAGCGAAATATCTATATACTATGAATCCTCCGCCGCATGAAGAAATATGCAATCTTTGCCAACAATCTGCGGAGAAGATATTAAAAGCGTTTTTAATTTGTTCGGGAATTAACCCTAAAAAAACACATGATTTAGAGGAATTAAGGAATGAGTGCGAAAACATGGAAAAATCATTCAATACCATAATCAAAGAATGCGCTCGTTTAACTGATTATGCCGTTAAGGCCCGTTATCCGTTTGAAATTACAATTTTAGACAGTGATAGCCAAAACAGTTTCCGAAGACGAAACCGATCCGGAGCCGGAAGATGGTGATATGGAACGAATACTGCCCAATCTGCCCGACTACCCCGACCAATACTGGCCCGGCCATACTCTCAAAGTTTTTACCTTTGACTACGGAAAAGAATTTGAAATATTCAACGCGCGGGACATAACGGCGGAAGAGGAAACAGGCGACCCGATCAACGACGCGGTGTACCGCAGAAACGCGGTTTTGGCGAAAAGATACAATTTCATTCTCAAACCGGTGTTCGACACTGCGATGTATGATGACGAAAAGAGAACTGCGGTAAGACGGGCAGTTTTGGCGGGCGACAACTATTTCGATGTTTTTATGACGCCGCTGTTTCTGGCCGGTGGAATGGCGGAGGAAGGCCTTTTGGTGGACTTGTTCGATGTGCGCTATCTCGATTTCGAGAAGCCGTGGTGGGACCGGGGCGCGGTGACAAATCTGAGCATCGGGCACAAATTGTTTTTCGCAATCGGAGACAGCGTGCTCATAAACAAGAATGCAACATCGGCGATACTGTTCAACAAGCAGTTGATCACAGACCTGCAGCTCGAAAATCCATATGAGTTCGTGCGCGGCGGTCAGTGGACGCTTGGCAAGCTCGGCGAAATGGCGAAAGCGGCGATGGCAGACCTGGACGGCAACGGGAGAATGGACAGCGAAAGCGACAGATTCGGCTATCTGCCGGGCGCTTTTGAGCCTCATGCGTGGCTGGCGCTGGGGGTGCGTTTTGCCGAAAAAGACGAAGATGACTTGCCCTTTCTGACGTTCGCCAGCGAACAGACGTTCACGGCGATACAAGCCTATACGGATTTTTGGCGCGCCCAATACAGGTGGTTCCCGCCTGGTGGACGTAGTGGGACACTCAGCGACGGCGACGGCACATTCGAACGTGTGTTTGACGAAAATAGAAGTCTGTTTTTGCTCGGGTACTTGCGGGCCGTCGAGCGCCTGCGCGGAATGGAAACGGATTTCGGTATCTTGCCCATGCCAAAGCTCGACGAATACCAACGCGAATATGGACATTGGATAACCGGTGTCGGGCAAGCAATGGCGATTCCGCAGTTTCACGACGATGTCACTCTGGACAGAATCGGCTTCATGCTCGAAGCCATAGCCGCCGAAAGCCGATACACCGTGATTCCCGCGTACTACGACGTGCAGCTCACGCGTAAATTCGCGCGCGACGAGGAGTCGAAAGAAATGCTCGATATCATATTTGGCTCCATTGTTTGGGATCCATGTCTCGTTTACGATTGGTTCGATTGGTATTCGTTTGACACGAACGTCACGACCTACAGGACGGCGGCGGGCTATGAACGCTATTTGGGCAGAGTCGAGGCGAAAATGCAAAAAACGGTTGATTCTTTCGCCGATATTCGATAATGTTCATCGGGGACGAAAACGCGAAAGCGAGGCTTGCCGCCCTTAGCGGCCAGACGGCCGAATTGCTCGATAAATACTGGGGCGGGTAAGGGCGAAGCGAACTTATATTCGGAACAAAGTGAAAAACCTCACAATGAGGTAGAACCAAAATTGAATTATATCAGGAGAAATGGGATATCTTAATGCTGAATAAAAAAATTATGCTGCCCGTATCCGTATTCGTGGTATTATTGATTTTATTGAGTTCATGTTCGGATTCAAACGGCAAATTTCTCACCGGCAACGAACCAAACAACACCGTGTTTTTGTATAATCTCGTATGCGATGACAAAGATTATGTATATTTCAGCGATGCGGACCAGAACATTAAGAGAATAACCAAAAAAGACAATTCTGTGACCGAACTAAATCAAAAAGGATATAATCTGAATTTATATGACGGATATTTATATTTTGTCAGCGGAAACCTCTTGTACAGAAGTGATGAACGCCATGCGTTCACATTCGCTACACGTGCGACGGGCACCCCCTTCGAATCGAATGGGGCCGGGGGGGATGGTTAGTGTGCTGAAAGGGTATAGTTTTTCGGAGGGAGCAAAAAACAGGGCGAAAATGTGTTGACAAATGCACCGGAAAGTGTTATAATAGGACTGGGCGGTGGGAAAATGAATATATTGCCGAATGCGGATAAATCCATTATTCCGACAGAAAAATTTACTCAA
>WQXD01000064.1 GCA_009785015.1 Oscillospiraceae bacterium
AAATTCGCCAACCCGTCAGACAAACCGGTCGCCCTCAGGGCAAAGCTGCTGCTCAGGAAATGGCCGCAGTTATACAAAGAACACAGAGAGCATTATCCGCCGGTTTTCAAATACGAAAAACGCGTCAACGAAGTGGAATGGGGATTTGACAACAGAAAAGAAATCTTTGAAGAAATAGCCGTCTCCGATACATTCGCCGGTCCCGGCGAAAACATGGCGGTTTTTGATTTTGACGTACCTCTGATCAAAAAAGACGAATGCGCAGATGAAGAGCGCTATATGATTACAGCGGAGAGTGTGACAGGGGCAAATATCAAAATGGCCGTCGAGGACAGGTTTTACGATTTCGCGCGTTTTGTGACCGATGCCGGAAACGAATACGAAGCCGAGGCGAAATGCCCCGTATTCGCAATTTCTCCCACTCCGGCCTATGCGGAAGCTTATAATTTGACAAACGGGATAAACCGCAGGTTTTCCTACAATCCGGTCAGAATGTGGCAGAGCGACCCGTCGCAAAACTTTCCGCAGTCCGTGACATTTTCATGGAACGAATCCCAAGATATCACACTGGTCCAAATCGCGTTCGACTCGATAGAGCGGACATACCGCGAAATGCCTTTCGACTGCGGGAAACGCGTCTCGGATTTATTGGTAAGGGATTACGACATAGAAGCCCGCGTAAACGGCGAATGGGTTTTGATCGCAGCGGAAAAAGACAATTACCGCCGGTTCCGCCGGCATACGTTTGAAAATTTAAGAACCGGCGCTCTCAGGCTGAATGTGAAAAGCACATGGAACGGCAAAAATGCCAGAATTTACGAAGTGAGAATATATTGATCAAGTTTTTGGATTACTTGCAGATTCCGCCTTTCAGTCTGTACAAAAACGGCTCAAAGCACGCGCCGCGGTCGTGAAAATTTTCCACCGTTTTGCTGTATTCCATAACTTCATATACAAAAAGCGCCGCGCTGTCCACAGATTCGATCAGAGTGTGACCGCTTATGATCCCCCCTGTCAGAACGGAGGAAAACAAATCGCCCGTGCCGTGCATTTTAAAGGGCAGAAGCTCGATTTCCCTTTCGGTATATTCCCCGTTTTCCGAAAGAACGCAGTTGTAAAGCCGTTTTTTTCTTTCTATTCCGGTTATCACCACGTTTTTGGCGCCGATTTTGGCCACTTTTTTTGCCAGTTCATATATTTCGCCGCTGTCCGTCGTTATTTTGCCGTAATCCTCGCCCGTCAGGGCGCAGATTTCGGTGAGGTTTGGGGTCGCGATATCCGCAATGGCGGTCAGGCTTTTCATGTTTTCGCACATTTCAGGCGTGTAAAACTTATATATTTTCCCGTCGTCCCCCATCACCGGGTCTATAATCGCGTATTTGGGACAAAAGGAGCCGACAAGCTCCCTGATGTATCCGATTTGCGCGGCAGAACCCAAGAAACCGCTGTAGACCGCGTCAAAACTCACCCCGATATCCTTCAGGTGTTTTATAAAGCCGGGCATCTGGGCCGTAAAATCGGTAAATTGAAAATCGGGGAAAGTCGTGTTCGCCGAAAAGATTCCGGTCGGCACGGGGGAAACCTCGACCCCGCAGGCCGATATGACCGGAATGGCGGTGGCAAGGGAACATTTCCCGAATCCGCATATGTCGTGCACGGCGGCGACCCTGGGTAATTTATTTTGTCCGTTCATTGTTTTATCAAAATTTCCTCTCAAAATATTTTTTTTGTCAGGCGGGTTCGTCTTCTTCTTCGCCCACGATCTGGTGCGCCATTTCCCTTTGGGCCATAACCAATTTATAGTATATGCCCTTGGCTTCGAGAAGCTCGTTGTGGGTGCCGTATTCGGCCACCTTGCCTTTGTCCAAAACCAGCAGCTTGTCGGCGTTTCGAAGCGTCGAGAGCCTGTGGGCTATGGCTATCGTGGTCCGGTTTTCCGAGAGTTTGTTGAGCGAATCCTGGATCATTTTTTCGGTTTCCGTGTCCAATGAAGCCGTGGCCTCATCGAGTATCAGTATGCTCGGGTTATGTATCACCGCCCTCGCTATCGCCACCCTCTGGCGCTCGCCCCCGGACATGGAATATCCTTTTTCACCCACCAGCGTGTTATAGCCCTCGGGCAGATTCACGATAAAATCGTGAGCGTTTGCCACCCGTGCCGCTTCTATCACTTCCTCGTCCGAGGCGTAGGGCTTGGAGTACCTTATATTTTCCCTCACAGTCCCCGTGAACAAATGCGTCTCCTGCAAGACCACGCCTATCTGGCTGCGCAGCGCCTCCTGCGATATGTCCTTTATATTCACTCCGTCGATAATTATTTCCCCCTCGTTCACATCGTACAGGCGCATCAAAAGGTTTATGAGGGTGGTTTTTCCCGAACCCGAATGCCCCACTATTCCGATCATCTCCCCGGATTTTATTTCAAGATTTATATTTTCCAAAACGGGACTGTAACTCTGATAACCGAAAGTGGCTTTTTTGATCGATATGTCCCCTTCGATCTTTATATCTATGGGCAGGTCTATGTCCAATATTTCCGGGGTTTCCTCGAGTATTTCGAACACTTTGCTCGATGAAGTCAGAAATTCCGATATGCTGTTCGGGATGTTGGCAAGCGAGGTCAGCGGCCCGTAAACTATCCCCGTATATGCGAAGAACTGGTTGTATTCGCCCATCGTTATCCGGTTTTCAATGACCAATTTGCCCGCGTACCAGATTATGAGGTATGTGCCCGCGTGTATCAGAAATGTGATAAAGGGCCAAATTGTCGACCATATCCTTGAAATTATTTCCCTCTGCCTGGAAACTTCGAGGCTCGCGGAGTTGAATTTTTCGATTTCCTTGTCTTCCTGCCCGAAGCTCTTGACCACGCGTATCCCGTTTAATATATCCTGGAGCAGATAGTACATGCGCGTGCCCGCCACCCACCTTTTTCTGTTTTTGTCGTGTATATAATCCCAAAAGCGAGTGATTATAAAAATGGCGAACGGAACGGGAACTATGACAAAAAGCGCCGTGACCCAGTTCATCACAAACAAGATGACGACGGCGATCGGAAGCGACACCACCTGCCTGAATATGCTGGGAAATTCGCGGATTATGAAATTCTGCATCACGCCGGTGTCGTTTGAGACCCTCGTCATCAAATCCCCCGTCGAATGCCTGTGGATCGACGAAAGCGAAAGCGCCTGTATTTTTTCGTACAGAAGCGTTCGAAGCATCATCAAAAATTTGCCGGAGGCAATGGCCAAAAGCCGCCCTTCCGCCACCCCGAGCGACCTTTGCACTAAGTCGATTCCGACGAGCAGCGCCACCCAAGACCCGAAACCCCAGATTATCGCGTCCATTTTTGATGTGTCTATGGGAACCGCCGGCACCAAATAGGTGTCGGTTATATGACGCATAATCACAGGCAGGATAAACTGCATCAATATGGCGACCCCCGCGACTATGAACGGAAAAAACATGGCGAGCCGAAGCCCTTTCGTCATGGCCCAAAGTTTCAGATAAACCTCCAATTTTTTCATGCAGAACGGGCATATCACTGAGCCGTACAGGTATGGCCTTCCGCATTCGGGGCAAAACTGCTCTGAAGAAGTGTTGACTAAGACTTCTTCGTTTCCCGTTTCGGCCAATATTTCGCAGGCTTTCACCATCACGGCGTACCGGGGCAGATTCCTGCCCACTATAAACTGGCAGATCAAAGTCGAACTTCCGTTTATTCCGGCGTAAAAACCCCCGCTCCCGTACATCACTTCCGTTTTGAAATTTGTCGAACCTATGATGTCGTATATGCCGAGTATTTCGCCGTTTAATATTTTATACATTTTTTTGTTCGTGAAAGCCACAAAGCCTTTCACGAATTTTCCCTCATGTATATTGAACGGCAGGCAATACATGAGTTTTTCCCCTTCGCTCGATTTTTCGAATATTTCGAGGTCGGGCTGCGGCATTTCGTATAATAATTTCATAAACTATCCCACATTATCTCACATTCTCTACACGTAGATTTCTATCTTTTTATAGCTGTTGGCGTCCAATTGCGAGGGGTCCTTTATCTGGAAACTGTTTCCGTCGATATCGTGTATGAATATCCTGCCGTCTTCCAAAGACCTGATATTTGAAAACGGGTTGTTCAAGATAAAAGTCATGCTCCCCGCCTTTGTCTCGGTTTCCCAGTATGTATACCCGAATTTTTCCTTGACGGAACTGATTTTTACGATTTCAGGCGAAAAATATCTTCTGTCGAGTTCGTCCGAAAACAGCCGCCGCTGGTCTTCGGGGAAATCTTTCATGTATCTTATCATGCCGATTTCTTTTCCCCTGCCCATTTTTTTCGAATCGGGTTCCCTGACCGACAGAAACTCATCGGGATTTGTTATCGGGAAACACCTGAAAATGACCACCCTTTCAAAAAATTCCTTTGTTTCGTCCGCGTTTTTCAAATCAAGGCTGATCAGCCCGCCCTCTGAACGCTTGAATTCTGCGTTTTCCGGCGTCAGCGCGACGGACACGCGTTCTTTTTCCACTACTTCGTCCGGTTTTTGTTCCGACATTTTATATTCACTCCTCAAATTAAAACTTATTCTCCTGCGATGACCCGTTTCATGGCGTCGCTTTGCAGTTTGTATAATTTATAGTATATCCCTTTGTTTTTTATGAGCTCCACATGGTCGCCGCTCTCCGCCACTTCGCCGTTTTCTATGGCAAACAGATAATTGCATTCCTTCAGCGTCGAGAGCCTGTGCGCGATGACTATGGTGGTGCGTTCTTTTACCAGAACGTTTATCGCTTCCTGAATCAGCCTCTCGGTTTCGGTGTCCATCGCCGCCGTGGCTTCGTCGAGTATCAATATTTTCGGGTCGAGCAAAAGCGCCCTCGCGATCGATATCCTCTGCTGTTCGCCCCCCGACATCGAACGGCTCCCCGTCCCCACCAGCGTTTCGTACCCTTCCGGCATGTTGGCGATAAAATCGTGGGCGTTGGCGGCTTTTGAGGCCGCTATTATTTCGTCTATGGTGGCGTCCGGCCTCGCATAGCGTATATTTTCCGCCACGGTTCCCCTGAAGATGAATATTTCCTGCGAAACTATAGCGATATTTTTTCTCAAAGTCTGTATTTCGATATTTTTTATGTTGTGCCCGTCGATTTTTATCGAGCCGCTTATGACGTCGTACATCCGCGTGATCAGGTTCGCTATGGTCGATTTGCCCGCGCCCGTGTGGCCCACAAGCCCGATATAGTCCCCCTGCTTTATTTTAAATGACATATTTCTCAAAATCGGCCGGTTTGCCAGATAATGGAAGCAGACGTCCTCGAATTCGATTTCGCCGTTCAGCTTTTCGAGTTTGACCGGATTTTCGGCGTCCGCTATATCCCTCGGGGAATCCAGCACTTCAAAAACCCTCTGGGCGGAGTTTGTCATCTCCGTTATGTAGTCGGTCAGCGTCGCGAAAAACTGCAGCGGCGAAAAAATCATGTTTATAAAATTCAGATAAGTCAGAAATTCGCCGTAGGTCATAAAGCCGCCGATGACGTTGATTCCGCCGAAGCCCCATATCAGCCTTCCGGTAAGCCCCATCAAAAGGCTGACGACCGGAAATATCGCCAGGCGGGTTTTATTCAGTTTCAAATCGGCCTGAAACAGGTTGTCGCTGTATTTTCTGAACCTGTTGCTCTCCTCCACTTCTTTTGCGAACGCCTTCACCACCCTTATATTGCTCAGCGAATCGCCGAGCATGCTGGTCAATGAAGAGGATCTGCGCCAGCGCTTTGAGTACATCCTCCACATGTTGGGCAGTTGTGTCCTGAAGATCCATACGATTATCGGGACGGGGATAAAAACTATCAGCGTGAGCTGCCAGTTTTGCACGAACATCATCGCCGTCACCCCGATGAAGGTCACGACGCTTATGATAAAACTCGGAATTATGTCCGTATAGAAGCCCTGTATTACTTCGGGGTCCGAATTTATCCTGTTCATCAGCCGGCCGGTCTGGTTGTTGTTGAAATAGGCCAAGGAGAGCTTTTGCATCGCGGAAAACATGTCGGTTTTCATTTTCTGCGTGACATTGATGGACATTTTGTTCACTGTCCGCGAGCGCATGATCTGTATCGCTATCGAAAAAAGGTCGAGCACGACAAGAAGCAGCGCGAAAATCAAAATATTGCTGCGCAAAAATTCGAGCGCGCCGAAATTTTCCGTATTCTGGTCGCCGTAAACCACCAGATCCACGAAAATACGCCCGTGGATAAACGGGCTCACGAGCGAAATTCCGGAAGTGACGAGAAGAGTCGTGAATATTATCGCCAAATGCCGCTTATGCGTTCCGAAATATTTGAAGAGCCTTGTGAAAAGCATATTTTTATCGACGCAGTTCATGCATACTTTTCTGTTCTGGTTGTGGTACCTTCTTTTGCATTTCGGGCAGAAAATATTGAACTGTTCGAATATCGCGTCATCGGAGGCCACTTCCTTGCCTTCCTGTATGCGTTTCATCAGCTCGAGAAAAGCGAAAAGTTTTTGCTTTTTTGAGTTTGTGGAGAAGGCCACGCCCACAGTCACGCTGTCGATTATCGCGAAAAACCTGTTGGTGGAAGTAAAACTGTCTATGTACGCGCTTTCGATTTTTTCCACCGGATATTTGGTAAATTCGGGTTTTGAAAATTTTGTTTTGAGTCCGGCTTCGTCGATTTTTCCGTCCGCGCCTATTTTTTTATGTTTTTTTCTTTCTTTGGGGTCATACTCAAAATCCTTTGAATTTGCCGAAAGGCAGTACAAATACTGTTTGTCAAGGCAGAGCCAAGACTCCCCGAAATCCCCCGTGACGTCCAAATCAAGGCAAGCCGCCATTATGATATTTTCGATATCGACCCCGAAATTTTTTAACGCGGCTTCGACTTCACTTGTGAGATCGTCTAGCGGAAGCATATAAATCACCCACTTAATTGATTTTAAAAATTTAAGCGTTTTTTTACGCCATCTATCATTATACAAAAAAAAAAACAAAAAATCAATCCTTTTTGAAAAATGTTATTTGTTTCTTCATAAAATTTTTAACTAATTTCCGATTGTTTTTTGTATAATTGTAATAAAGAAACCCGAAAAATCCAGAAATCAAACGGAATGAACGAAAAAATGTTCGAAATTATATCAAAAATCATAGACAAGATAAAAAACCAAATCAAAAAAAACGACGAAGACAATCCCGAATACAGAATCAAATTCGCTCACCGGATCGCAAACAAAAAAATCAAGTATGTGACCGAGCGGACATTCGACGTCCAAACCGGCGAAGTCTCTGAAACGGTCATCGGCAAAAACGGCTTTTTCAATATAAACAAAAACAACGAAATTTCAGTTTACTGCGGGGGCGACGAATTGTTTAGGGCATATGTCCCGGAGCTGAAAGCCTATGAGTTTTTATCGCTCGAAGGCGCGGTGATGGAAGCTTTTGATCTGATCTCTGGCAAATTCAAAAATATAATAACATATTATATATATCACAGAAGATAAGGGGAATTTTTTATGAGCTACAATTTTAAAAGCGCGGGCGAATTAAACCCAATTGACAAACTTCCGGAAATTTTACTCGATTGCGAAGGCAAAAAAATCGCAGACGCGAAAGAATGGTCAAAGCACGCGAAATACTTAAAAGAGATGCTGAAATATTACATGTACGGCGAAGTTTTTGATAATTCCCGAAATTTCAGGGTGTCGGGGGAAGTTTTGTTTTCGGAAGAAGTACACGGCAGGCAGGCAATCCACGAATTCGTGAAGGTCACATTCGGCGAAAACGATAAAAGATTGTCTCTGTTCGCCGAAATCACGCGACCGAACAAACCCGGCCGATTCCGGGTTATAACCTATATCGCTTTTCCGAATGCGAGAGATTACGAAATCGAACATGAAGCAGTCGTCAAAAGAAATTATGCAATCGCGCTCTTCAATTACGAACAGCTTGCACCGGACAAAAGCGGCGCGGATTTAAAAAGCCTGCCGCTCTGCGAAATGCTGGGCGAAGATTTGGATTTAAAAGCTGTGGGTTTATGGGCGTTTTGCAATATGCGCCTAATCGATTACCTCGAAGAAACCGAATATTCCCTCAAAGACAACTATATCGTCACCGGCCATTCGCGCAACGGCAAGGCCGCGCTGTGCGCGGGGATATTTGACGAGCGCGTAAAGGTCACTGTGCCCAACAATTCCGGCTGCGGGGGCTGCGGCTGTTTCAGATATCTCGGACCGCGCGGGCAGATCACGCAGAATACCGAAAAAGTGGAGAGTTTGGAAAGAATAACAAAAACATTCCCGCACTGGTTTTCCGAAAATTTAAATCAATTTTACGATTCGGACAAAAATTATTCGGAAAGCTCCGCGTTAAACAACAAACTGCCCTTTGATCTGCATTTCAACAAAGCGCTTGTCGCCCCGCGCGCGCTTTTGTCGCTCGAAGCATACGGCGACGAGTGGGCTAATCCGGAGGGCTCGAAAATCACGCACGACGCGGCCCGGCCGGTTTTTGATTTTTTGGGCGTGCCCGAAAATATCGACATAAGGTTCAGGGAAGGCGGGCACGACTTCGGAATGCGCGACTGGCTGGAGTTGTTGGATTTTTGCGACAAAGTTTAAATGTAATATTTCCAGGCGTGCAAATGAGATTTATGTAAGGCCTGGAAGGCAAGAAAATAATCAACCCCACAATATTCTACCGAAAATGTCGGATGGCAATTTAGTAAGCCTGTTATAATTATTGCAGAAAGGGGGTCGGAAACATGGATATTCTCACTCAATTAAACCGTGCGATGGCATATATCGAAACTCATATTGACGATGATTTGGCTCTTGCCGATATTTCGAGCGTAACCGCATATTCAACATATCATTTTGGTCGGCTGTTCTACTATATCGCCGATATGCCCTTGTCCGAATACATTCGCAAACGTAAGCTGTCGCTGGCGGCGATGAAACTGCAAAACGGAAGTGAAAAAGTTATTGATTTGGCAGTGATGTTCGGCTATGAAAACGCAGACAGTTTCAGCCGCGCTTTTGTAAAACAACACGGCGTTACACCTTCCGCAGCGCGTCAACCGGGCGTGAATTTAACCATTTTTCCGCCGCTCACTTTTCAAATCAAAATTAAAGGAGTGCAGGCAATGAATTGGAGAATTGAGGAAAAAGAGGCATTTGAGGTGTTCGGTATTGAAAAAATGTTTACTGCGGGTGAATCAAACGACGTTCCGGCATTTTGGGATGAATCAGCAAACGACGGCAGCCGGATAAAATTGGCTGAACGGGCGGCGGGATTGCCCGGACCAAACGCAATTTGTGGCGCTACGGATTCTAAAACAAACAAATTTTCCTACATGATTTGTTTTGAATTTAAAAATGGCCTTAATACTGACGGATTTAAAATAGTACCCATACCCAAGCAAACATGGGCGGTATTCCGCGCTGATGTGAACGAATACGGCGACAAGATACCCGAACTTTTCGGACGAGTTTACAGCGAATGGTTCCCTTCTTCCGGTTACGAAAAAGTTGAAGGCTGGGACATGGAGATTTATGGCGCATATCCTGACAATAAAAAATATGAGGAGGTATGGGTTCCGGTACGAAAAAGTTGAACATAAGATCATGAATAAGAAAAAGAGCGGCGAGTATTAAATCTCGCTGCTTTTTTAATAGCGTGTTTATTTGCGTTTTTGAATTGGTACACATATATCCATCTGCACTATGTCGCCATGATCGCGTTCATCATACGCCTCGAAGTCCAAGCGGGTATCGTCGTATTCATAATGCGACCCCGGTAGCCAACCGGTCAATATTTTTTCCCATGTGTCCACGATAGACCGCGTGTATTGTTCGTCCGGTACTTTGGGTGTGGTAAATACGGCGTATAACCCACCGGGCATTTCTACTTTTCGCATATCCGGTTCGATTTTAGTGATATCAGCGCTGTTGTCAAAAGATACGCCCAGCAGATACATAAACTCCCCGGTCTTTTCGTCTACGTCAAAACAAAGCGCGTATTCACCATGTTTTGCCGGCGAAAAGGCATCGTAAAGTCTTGATAGGCGTTTTCCGTAATCAAGAGCGATTGTGTTCCAATAAGCCGGTGCATCGGCACTCCTTTTTACAGACGCCAATGAATGGCGGCTTACGACACCGATGACGGCGAATGGTTGTATTTCCTTGATTTGAACCTGCATATTAAATCCTCCATGTTTTAATTTTACGCCGGTGATTGTCGCTTTTTTCGGCGGATTGGCTATAATATGCAAACGATGAAGAGACGGAGGGTATCCGAAGCACTTCTTGAAAGCTTTGGTAAACCCCGCATGGGTTTCAAACCCGAAATCCATTGCCACGTCTATAATTCGCCCGCCTTGCGACAATTCGTGCAGCGCGTATTCCAGCTTGCGCCGTATCACATAGTTCATAACCGGCGTCCCGGTCAGAGCCATAAATACCCTGCAGAAGTGGTAAACGGAATAATTCGCCGCGCGCGCGAGTTCATCGACCCGGATGTTTTCCGTGATTCTGTTGTCTATTTCATCCAGAACCGACTGAACCATAACTTCATATTCCATTGTGCCGCCTCCTTTCGCCGGTGAATTTAGTATAGCACAGAGGAATTGCTGCCGCTTTTCCAATCTTGCTATGCTTACAATTTAGGGTAAAAAATCAAGTGCGATTTTTTCGTTTGCGTTCGCAAATCGTTATTGAATTATTAAGAGCCTTGTGGTATAATTATGTAGAGTTCCAGTAAAACGGATTTAAACGAACAAAAGGATATATATATGATTTTAGGATTGAAACGCGGTGTGGTCGAACTCGCCGACCACGACCCGGAATGGGAGCGAATCGCACGCGAAACCATAGTGCGGCTTTGGCGCGTTTTGGGTACTGCGGCAAAAGATATACAGCACGTCGGCAGTACGGCAATCAAGGGAATAAAAGCGAAACCGATTATTGATATTGCCGTAGCTGTATTTAATTTTGATGATGTAATGGTTTTATCTCCGGTGTTAGAAAAACAAGGTTTTATATGTGTTGGTTGGGAAAGCGATGGGAAAGTTCAACCAATGTATCAATGTGGCGAATTTATTTCGGGTGAAAAACTTCCAATTATGCTGACGCATTTTATTCATATTGTCATGGCGGACAGCCAACAATGGCATGACTATATCAATCACAGGGATTATATGAATACTTGCCCAGTAGCTGCACAAGAATATGAATCATTAAAATTAAAGTTAGCGGAAGAAAACAGAAGTAATTATCATAAATATTTTTTAGGCAAACAGAATCATATTCATGAAACAGTGAGAATCGCTCAATTATGGAATGAATTTTATCGTAAATTTACGCAAATTACCCCAATCAATAAAGGCTGGTCGGAAGACAAAAAATACTGCGTGGAAACCGCGGACGGTTGGCGTATGCTCCTGCGCGTATCGGACATAGCGGAATATGACCGTAAAAAAATTGAATATGAGATGATGGAACGCGTGTATAATCTCGGTGTTCTTACGCCACAACCGCTTGGTTTCGGTGTGTGCGACGGCGGGAAAAGCGTCTATTCGCTGTCCGGCTGGCTCGATGGGAAGGACGCTGATGTTGCATGGCCCGATATGTCAGAAGCGAATAGATATGCTTTGGGATTGAAGGCAGGAGAAACGTTGCGAAAAATCCACACCTTGCCTGCTCCTGAAAATGCTGAACCATGGGAAACATGGTTTTATCGTAAAGTACAAAACAGGATTGATTTCTATAACGCTAACCCTGTCAAATCCAAAAGCGGCGATATAATCGTTCGTTATTTACAAGAGCACAAACATTTGCTCGATAACAGGCCTCAGACATTTAATCACGGCGATTACACCATAGTAAATCTGATAATTATGCCTGACGGTCAAGTGGGCGTTATTGATTTCGATGCTTACAACAAAGGTTACGGCGATTCGTGGTGGGAGTTTGACCCTATAAATTGGGGTAACGAACTTAACATCAAATTTTATATTGGTTTTATTAAAGGTTATTTTAACGGCGAACCGCCGGACGAGTTTTTCATAATGCTCTCATATTATCTTGCATACCGGGCATTGGCGGATTTTTGTGATATTTCGAGTGGAATTTACGGCAGCCCGAAAGAAGGTATGTTGTGTGTAAACAATGTCCTTCGTTGGTTTGATAATATGAAAAACCCTGTGCCGTCGTGGTATCTCAAAGATTTCAATCGTATATCAATGGTTTCGGCAAGTCGTTAGGTGATACGGTTGTCATGTCGCCGGAAGAATTTCGTATCGGAGGTTTAGTCGATGAAATCAGCAATGTATATACAATGTAAATCAAATGATTGAGGAATGGAGGGCGGCAAAATGATTAGCCCCCACGGAATAATCGTATTCGGCGCAAACGGAAGCGGAAAAACCACGCTTGGACGCGAACTGGCGCGTCTTTTGAGTTTCAAGCATATGGATCATGAGGATTATTCGTTCAAAAAATCGGATATTCCATATACTGATCCGCGGACAAATGAGGAATGTATTGAATTGATGCTTGCTGATATAGAAAAATATCGCTTGTTTGTCATTACCGCAGTCACCGGCGATTTTGGCGACGAAATTCCGCAATATTACAAACTCGCCGTATATCTCAAAGCACCGCTTGGACTTCGTATGGAGCGTGTAAAACAACGAGAGTATGATAAATTCGGAGATCGCGTCCGTAAGGGCGGCGATATGTATGAGCAACGATTAGAATTTCATAAATTCGTGGCTTCGCGTCCGTTATCAAAAATCGATCAATGGGCAGAAACCTTAACTTGTCCTGTTATTCATGTTGACGGCACAGATGATTGGCGTACAAATGCGGAAAAAATAGCGAAATATTATGATTTGTCTTATATTGAGGAATAGAACATGAGCGATATTTTGTTTCGTACAAAAAATTACATATTCAGCTACCGCACCGCAGGGATTCTTGTCCATGGGGATAGGGTTCTGCTGCAAAAGCCGAGCAACAGCGGGGATTACGCCTTCCCCGGAGGCCATATCGCTTTTGGCGAAACAACCGCGGAAACCCTGATCCGCGAGTTCAAAGAAGAAATGGGCGCGGATATTGAAGTCACTGAATTAAAATGGGTGGAGGAAAACTTCTTTTCGTGGGGGGATAAACCATGCCATCAGATTAGCCTTTCCTATTTGGTAAGGCTGAAAGACACGGCACAAATTCCGCTTGACGGTCGGTTTATCAGTGAAGAATACCGCGAAAACGATGATAACGCAATATATTTCTACTGGATTCCGCTGGACGAAGTAAAAAATATCAACGTGTATCCCGCTAATGCGGCGGAGTTACTGCTGAAACTTGATGATGGCGTGAAGCATTTCGTATACAGGGAGGGATAAAAAATAATTTTATTGAAAAAAGAAGGATAAAATCAAGAATATGATTAAAAGAATCGCAATAATAGACAAACTGCATAAAATATTAAACCCTTTGCCGTTTATTTACGCCTTTTGGCTTGAAGGCGCGGACGCCATCGGCACGGCCGACGAATACAGCGATATTGATAAAAACAGCGGCGCACAGCACTTCTAAAATGGAACGATTAAGCGCGGTTAGGCGCGAAGTATGAAATATCTTGGTTTCTGATGTATTCCTGTAGTGTCTTATGTGTGCGTTCGCTGACGGAAGCCACAAAATAAGAATTGCTCCAAAAAAAAGGCTTCCAATAAAACTTGCTCAAATAATCCGCAAACTCTTTCCGCAACAGAAGTGACGATACAGTTTTAAAATTGTTAATCAACTTGCTTAATTTTACCTGCGGCGGAGCCTCAAACATAACGTGAATATGGTCATACTCCGTGTTAATTTCGAATATCCTGCAATTCCAGTTTGTCTCAAAAAGATTCCGCGCAATTTCCAAAAGGCGTTTAGCAACATTTTCTGTTAAGATTTTATTCCTGTACTTTGTGACAATCACTAAAAGATATTCAAGGTCATAAATAATGTGTCTATTCTTGTTCAACATGATAAATCCCCCTTGACAACTAAATGGTTTTGAGATATAATAACATTATAGCATAAGGAGGTGCGAAATGCAAATAGTAACGTCATATAAAATAAAGATCAAAAACCATAATGATATATTCGAGAAATTATTGGCTATATACCGCGAAGCGTTATCGTACCTTATACTGGTAGTCGATGCCGAGTGGGATACTGTCAAGGATATAACAGGGACAAAAGCGCAAGCGATGTACATAGAACGGCTAACACACGGGACAAAGAACAGAATAGCGAAATATGAATTCGACGAGCGGTACTATAAGTTTCCGTCGTACCTGCGGCGGAGCGCAATCAACGACGCAATAGGGAAAGTATCGTCATACCGAGCCAACTACGAGAAGTGGAACAACAAGGGGCGCAAAGGCGGCGAGCCGACTTTACAGACAAAGCATTACGCCTACCCGGCGTTGTTCCGTGACAATATGTATGTGCGCGACGACGA
>WQXD01000065.1 GCA_009785015.1 Oscillospiraceae bacterium
CGGGAATTTATAAGCCGGTCAATCGCCAACGCGGAAAAAACCCCTATTCCCGATTACGAATACGCGGTTGTCGTCAAAGAAACAGATGCGCCGATCGGCGGCTGCGGAATTTCGCCGTCCGGCGATCAGGCGTCGCTTGGCTGGTGCCTGCACCGCGGATATTGGAAAAAGGGGTATTGCACGGAGCTTGGAGGGGCCTTGCTCAAATTCGGTTTTGAAGACTTGAATTTACGGCGGATAACCGCTTTCTGCCACGCCGAAAACATCGGTTCATACCGTGTCATGGAAAAAATCGGCATGCGCCGCGAGGGGTTGTTTTATGAAGATCATTCGCCAAAAAAACTGTCCGCCGAAAAATACGGCGACAAGTTTTTGTACGCCATTCTAAAAGACGAATGGGAAACCCAAAAAGAAATCGCATATTACAATGCTCTGCCGGTCAAGTTTGACGGGTTTGCCGCTTTGCCAAAACTTTGTGACGGCTTGATTTATCTCGTCTGTATTGAAAAAGGCGAAGCTGATCCCGAACGGAAATTGGTGCCGGGGTATAAATTTGCCGTCTGCAGGAGCGGCGAAAAAATCGGGGGAATAAGCCTGCGGATCGGATATACGGACAGTCTTTATTACGGCGGGCAAATCGGCTATGACATCGACGAAAAATACCGCGGCAACGGGTATGCGGGCCGCGCGTGCCGTTTGGTACTGCCCGTGGCGAAAGCTCACGGCATGACAAAACTGCTCATCACCAACAATTATACCAATACCGCGTCAAGGCGGGTTTGCGAAAAATTGGACGCAAAGTTAGTCCGCGTCGCGCGGCTGCCCGAATGGAATGATTTGTATAAAAAAGGCGGCAGATTTCAAAATATTTTCGAATGGAACATTTGATCAAAATTAAATCAGCTCACGCCCGCAATATTTCTTTATTTGATTGTTTTCCCCGCAAAGAACATGAACCGCTTGCAATATCTCATCTTTTCGGGAGATAGCTTCTTCTTGCGTCAAATCGAGCATTATATCCTCGACTTCCGGAGTATAACGGAATTTTCCGGCTGCCGCTCCGCGAAATTCGCCGTCTATAAGCAGATAATATAACGTATCCGGATATGAATGCGCGAACTTTTCTTTCAGCCGGTGTTCGTTGGACTTTACGAGGAAATCGTTGCGGTGCATGGCATAGACAGATGTCAGAGATCCGGCAGTAAATGTCCGGAGCGTTTCCAAGTCGTCGCGTAAAATATACCCGTATTCGGTTTTTGCGAGAACATTGTCGTCAATCAAGGAGGCAACCGCCGCTTCTATATCTTTTTCCGGCAGCTTATAGAACGATTTCGCCATTTTTACGTCAAAACTCACATGGCGGTACGCGAAGCGCCGAAGAATTGTTTTAAGCGCGTCATGCCGCGAATATTTGTTCAAATCTGCCTTTGGAAACATTTCGGAGAATTTAAACCAGCCCCTGTCCCATTCGCCGTCGTTTTGATCCTCATAAATCAAGAACGCTTCCTGCAGACGATGAAGAACGGGCGTTATTTCCTTGACCAACAATCCGGTTATTTCTTTCATCAGCTGAATGGTCATCGGCCCTTCGCGTTCGACAAGATCAAGCAGGGTCGCCTGCGCGGAATTTAATTTGCCGAGAGGTTTTTTTGAAAGCCCCGCGAACAATTCCAGGTCCTCCGGCATAATCCAGCCGAGATTGCCGCCCTGAAACCGCCCCTTGATCAGCAAGCGGTCTTTTTGGCGTTTGCGGTTGTATTCGATATCGTCAAAAGCGGCCCGGTAACTAAGGCTCGGCGGGTCGCCGAACCCGTTCCAGTACACATTTTGTCCGGGCGAAGTATCGCGGTAAAGTCCGATGTATTCGGATTCGTTTGTTTTGCGGGTCAAATGCTGCCGCTCCATTCGCAGGGCGGCGATATTTTTTTCGTTCATAAAAATCTACCCACGCGGCGGAAAGCCGAAACAACAGTTGAGAGAGTAGCCGCGCTTAACCTTTCAAAACTAATCTTTATATATGAATATTCCGTTAATTTTCCAAGATTTCCAAAATTTCGCAATCTTCCAAGCTGTCATAGCCGCCGTCGGCAGGCTTCTCTTCCGGTCCGTGCGTCACGCCGTAAGCCAGCGGCTTATATCCGCCGAACGCACGCACGCCGTCTTTTTCTATCGTCCAGAGCTTGCCGCGCGATTTCCATGTGACGTTTTTTGCGATCCGGTGCGTACACGGTATCGGTTTGATTTCCGGGTCGCGGACCTTATCGCCCAAATCCCTGATCAGCATGGGCCAGAAAACCTCGAAATACGCGGATGCGTATGCGACAGAAAGTATTGGTTCCGGCGTGAATACAGCCGGAGGCAGCGTGCCGTCGCTGAACATATATGCCGACAGCGTTTTGCGCAAATTTTTTGTCTGCGCCTGTTTTTTTGAATCAGGGTGACGCAGCAGATAATTCTGCATGTGATATATCATGACGGGGTACAGGGCGACCATATTGGGCGTTTTTATCCATTCAACCACGTAAGATTTGTCGTCAGGGTCGGTTTTCGCGCCGTACATCAAGTGCGAAAGTCCGTCTTTTGCGGTGAAAATCGTATTAAAGAGGTACTTGCACACGTTGTCCATAACGGCGAGAATATGTTCGCCGCCGACAATTTTATATATTCGCTCAAGCATATCCAAAACGTGATAATAATATATCGTGCGTTCGGTAAAATTGTATCCGTCGCCTCTCTCGAACTGCCCGATGTCCTTATAATAATATAAAGGCGAGAGATATAAGTCCAGCGCCGGCCTGCCGTGTTTTTCGTAACGCGAAAAATCACCGTAGACTTCGCCGTACCGCGCAAGCCCCGCAATCACCGTCAGATCCTGATTGGTCACGCCGCTCCAGCGGATTTCCGGATCCGTCTTTGGCAGATGCTCCCTTCCGCCGTAGACAAACCTTTTATGGAAATACTCCCAGCTCCGGTCAACTGCGGGCTTGATCATGTCCCTCAAAATCGGGTCCGCGTGTTTCCACGCCGCGTAATCCAAAAGCGCAAGCACCGGCATGTTCTGGTGGATCGCGCAGGAATGGTGCGAATGGTATGCCGGCTCGAATTCGGCGGCGGAATGGCGGAACCCGCCGTCCGGGTTCTGCAAAAACAGATTGTTTGAACACATGTCGTCGGTCAGCCGCTTCCAGCGCGGATTGCCCGTATGCTCGTACAGCTGCCGCGCGCCGTCCATCAGATAATAATATTTGCCCGCGCCCTGCCCCTGATAGCGCCTCGCAAGCACCGAAATTTCGCCCCAGCAGGAGTGCAGAATCAACCCTCCGAACGCGCCGGGGCCCTGCTGCCACTCGAAAAACAGCGATGTCAGTTTGTCCAAAGTATTCTGACTCCATATTTCTTCGTATTCCGCATCTTTGCGCGGATATTTTATTGTCTTCATCGCTTTCCTCCGTTTACGTTAAATTCAACGCTTGTTTAACCAAGATGGAACAAGTAAATTTATTCCACAATATAACAAAAACCGTCATACGGACGAAGATTTATATCTGCGGCAACCATGCCGTTTTCCGCTTTGGCATGAACCGGTTCAATCAAGCCTGTAAGCGGATTGGCGGTTTTCACGCTGTTGCCGCCGGCAACGCGCAGATATCCCCTGTAATTCTTGCCTCCCATATTGCATAAAAATATGATGCGGCTTCCGTCTTCAAGCACTCTGGTATGCGACAATATATTTTCCGAAATAATTTCGCCGTCGACATATCCGCCCGCTCCCGCGGCGCCGGTCAGCACGCTGTCCAAATTATGCGGCCAAACGGTGACGGGGCGCGGGATAGCGGGAATATTGTTCATTCCGGGCAGTGTCCAACCGGTGGCGACCGGTATCACCGCAAAGTTTTTACGCCCGAGATACGGCGAGAATTTTTGATAAAAACCTTCATCTGCCCCGGTATCTCTCGCCAATAGAGGAAACCCGCCGATTAATACGATACCGATACCTGCTTCGAGCATAGCGGTCATTTTATCGACGGCGGCAATCGAAATGACATGAACCGCCGGGAAAACGATACATTCATATTCCCGCGCCCTGTAGCGCAGCCTGCCGTCTTTGATTTCGCCGTCGAGCAGCAACTGCTCGTCAACGTAGTCAAAATCAATCTGACGGTGGAGCAGTTCCCAGGAAGCTTTTGCAAACGTATCGTTGACGCGCATGGTATCTTCGGAAGTATCCACCGCCCGTTCCCTGACGGAAGGCGTATATGCTGCCCAGATGGCGGCTTCGGGATAAAACAATGCCACTTTGCTGTCCCGTTTGCCTTGCCTGATGAGATAACCGAGACGCGCGGCGTATGCGTTTAATTCCGTTATTTCTTCGGCGCTGAAATTATCGAAGCTGTAATAGCTTGTCAGATTATTGATCCCCATGGCGTAATGCCAATTGACGGAGCTGCGTATCCAATTCATACCGATTTGTTTGTTTTCCATACGGGAAGAGTGGTCTGAAAATTCGGTAAACGATTCATTTTCGCCTGAAATGTCGGCGAAAGAAGCGAGCAGCCGGGCAATGGGAATGGCATGCGGGTTCATCAAACGCTGAGGTTCGCTGTCGAGCTGGTCAATTCCCGGCCAATCCATGCGTTTGACACACTTATACAAAGAGCCGTAATTGTAAACATGCGCTTGCAGCCGCTCCTCCTCCAGCAAATGGCCCGACGATTTCAATCCATGCGCGCGGCACCAGTTTTGAATCGTCCCGAAGAAATTTTCCGCGACGGATTCGCCCACAAACTCCCAAAAATCACAACGGCGCTTGACATAAGCCGGTCCCCTCTTCGTGACGACGGCTACAACCGCAAGTTCAATCGGATAACCGTACGCCGCCATAAATTCCGCGGGAAAATCGCGATGCCACGGCACGATGGGATAAACGCCCGAACGGATATTCCATGAGATCAGCGACGGCTCGTCGGTGAAGAACGCCAGAACCCCTTTGCCGAATTCGTCGGACAACCGTTCGGCGTATTTATCGTGAGTGACGGAAATAAACGCTTCGGTCGCTTTTTTGTCGTTGAGGCTTATATAGTCACGCGGTTCGCTGTAACTCTCGGCGGCGTGCGTACCGTCAAACAACCTGCGGGAACTCATCATAAACAAATGATACTCGCCTTTTGGTATTTCCATATGAAGCGTATTTTTTTCATTGAGAAAATGAGTCGCGTCTATCGCTTCCCCGCCGTCGAGCGGAAGAAGCATGGCGCGAAACAATTTGTCGCCCGGCACGTCGGAACGGTAATGCATCGGACCGTTTAAAGTGCGCCAGTATTCATAACAGTACAATCCTTCCGCGACAAACTCGGGGTTTTCGTCGATGACCGCGCCTCCGGCAGAACCTGACGGATAACCTTTTTCATCATAAATCCATGTATACATGCCTTTGTCAACAAAAGATCTGAAACCTTGTTCCGTCTGTTTCCATTCGTTTTCGTCGTTGGGGTAACCCCGTCCGTAGGGCACATTGCCGACAATGCCGGCATACCCCAGCGAGTCGATCTTTTCCTCGTATGTGTTCGGCGCCGCCACGCCGCCGTGGATGATAGGGAAAATCGCGTACCGCCTGTCGGGATTTTGAAAGCTTTGTTCGAATTTATTCATAATTCTTCGCTCCTCCTTTATTTTCACTTTTTTAATCTGTGTAATCATCTATGATTTTATCCACTGCCTTTTGTAAAGATTTCATAAAACTCGTCTCGTTCTTTTCCACAAATGAAGCATGGTTGTTATTTTTCGAGTCCAAAAGCATCGTTACTGAAAATGACAACGGGCTTCCGTTGCCGTAATTCAGCGCGAAGTCGTAGCAGGCGCCGTCGTATATGATGTCTATCATCTCCCTGGATTCCTCGTCGCGGGCTATTTTTGACGTCAGAAGTATGTCGTAGTATGCCGGTACGACATACCTGTAGCTCTCCGCGGCAAGCGCCTCGCAAACCGCGCCGGATATTTCGGGATCAGCGGTTATCGGTATCCACATGAAACCGTTCCAAGACAGGCTCCAGTATTTTTCCTGCGCCTCGTCGAGCTTGGGAAACGGCAGTATGCCGAACTCGACGTCATATGTGCGGTAGTGTTTGCCTACGCTGAGCGCGTCGGTGATGAACAGCGCCCGGTTTGTGTTCATGTTGATGTCCGGCTGGAATTTTCTGCCGGCCATGTCTATGGTGTTGGGGTCCCAATCATCTATATAAGTGACGGTGGCGTCAAAAAACAAGTCGAACAGCGTATCCATGAGCCGGCCGAATTTTTCGCCGTGAAGATTCAGTTGAAGGTCGCCGTCGTCTGTCTTTGTCACGGTGGTCAGCCCGGCTCCCTGAAGGGCGCTCCGATTCATCCAGCCGACGGTCGCGACAAAGCCGTACTGGTCGTCTTTATCCCGCACGCCGTCGCCGTTGAGGTCTTTCGCGACAACCTTCGCCATCTCGGCCAGTTTGGCCCACGTCCACTTGCCCGAGTTGACGAGACTATACGGGTTTTCCAAAGAAAAGTCCCGTATCATACCTTTATTGAAAAATATGACGTTCGGGTCGAATATGATAAGGTCGCTGACCGCCATCAGCAAAACGTTCCGCACCGACAGTTCCTTGTTCATCTGTTGGTTCCACCACGGCCTGGCAAAATCCACATATGGGATCGTGTTCCAGTTTTGAAGATACCCCACCGCTTCGGGATTGCCGTAGATGCAATGCGAAAACATAAGCTGATATTCGTCCGTGCCCGCCAGCACCGTTTTCCTGAGTTCTTCGGAAACTACGTTTGCGCTGTTTGTACTGCCTTGGGACACGTAGTTGAATTTGACGTTGAGCCGTTCCTCGACGTTTTTCTGCCGCCTGTATATAGCGTCGTTGAATGCTTCGCCGATTTCCTCCTCGACGAAATAATAGGACGGATACATACTCCAGTAGACATAAAACATATTAAAGTCCATACCGCCGAAATCAAGGCCGTCGGGCAGGCCGTCTTTCACGGACTGCCGTTGGTTGGAAGGAATGGTTTCCCCCGGCACATCCGCCAAATCGGCATTTGTAACAGCGTTATCGTTTGCCGGGATACTGCCGTCGGTTTTGCTGCATGACAAGCCAAACAGCAGCACAATAATCATAGGCGCCAAAATAAACGCCGCCGGTAATTTTTTCATAAAGCCACATTCTCCTTATAAAATATTTTCAAATCTCGAAACCTATTGTAATCAGTTGTTTTGGCATAATATCGAATTTGGCGGTGTTGCCCGAGGCGATATACCCCATTTTGGTTTCTTTGAGGCTGTAATACCAGCATTTTTTACAGGTTATAATATCGTTCACGCTAACGGAGATATTTTGTTTGTCGTCTGCGAAACTGATGATGCGTATCAGAAGGTTCCCTCCGTTTTCTTCCCGTTTTACGGCCGTGATATAAACGTTTTTGCCCTCTGTTCTTATAAATTCCATGTCGGCCGAAATTGACTTGGCCGGTTTTGCATAGCCCGGCAGGACCGCTTCGTCCGGTTCGCGCCCAAACGAAATGCGCGGGGGGTTGATATAATCGAGCACATACGGATAAACATCCCTCCAATCGCCGTCAAACGGCATAATCGCAATTTCGTGTTTGATTTTCGTCATCATATACGATTTTTCCATATTATAGCCTCCCGCGCGGTCATCAGAGGCCATATCAAATTTTGTGGAGCGCAGTAAAGTCAGCGCCAGCGTCTTTTGTCCGTCGTTTATCGCTTCATATTCGAAAATCCCTTTTGCCGCGGCCATCAGTCCCCTGTCCCCGTCCGTGACCGCGCAGAAATCCTGCATCGGGTGATATTCGCAGTTTTTGTCCTTATTGAAGTCAAACCCGTCCGGTATCCCTATTTTTCGCCCGACAACGTCGAACGGCTGCCCGCCCAATGAGGTTTGCGCATTTGCGATACCGCTTGGCAGCAAAACCCTTACCTGATGGTACCGGGATTTATTGTCCAATTCTATTTCGGCTTTGATATACTTGGTTTTATGCAACAGGCTGATTTTTACAGCCACATCCATAGCGCAGGTTTCACGGCTGCGGGATTTTGACTGATAGTCATACCCCTCGGGGATATCGAGCGAATATTTGATTTCATACTCCGTAATAAACTTATTTTCCTTTAGTTTTCTTATATCCGCATAAACATTTTCGTTTGATATTACAGTATTGTTTTCCGGGGCCGAATGTACCCATAAGTTCCCGCAGTCCCCGCTGTCGGCAATCTGCAGCAAGCCGGGATATTTTGCGCCCGAGCGTTTGTCAAGCACGTCTATACAGCCGTTTTGTTTGATTTCGACATGATAAAATTCATTTTCAAGGGTATGCGCGCCCGGGGGATGCTCCGGGATGTCTTTCGGGGTACTGCCGGTACGGGGGCCTTTTGCCCTCAGCTGAAAGCTTTTCATCGAAAAACCGCCGATTTTTCCCGCATCCAGCGCAATGCGGTAACTCTTGCCCGGTATCCTGCTCGGGTGGCCGTAGAAGGCGTTGTATTTTACCGTATTGACCATTTCCGTATTGAGAATTTCAAAATCCAATATTTCGCCCGTGGCCTTGTCCGCAATATCAAAATCATCCGGCAGCAATGCGTCGGGCATATCAAACGAGCCCGTGATCAATCCGTCATACGCCGAGGAATTTGTGTTGAATACATACAGCATATTTTCGCCGCCGCACATACTCATCAAATAAGCGAACGCGTCGTCGGCTATCTGCCCGCTCAACGAAATCGAGCTCACATACCGGGTCATGACCCGCTCATACACCTCATCTACCGAACACCCCCCGAGACTGTCGTGGGCGTGGTTTTCAAGTATGTATTTCCAGCTGTCCCTCAAGGCCCACAGCGGATATTCGCCGCCCGTCAGCCACGCTATCGCAGCCATCGGTTCCGCGCATTTTTCCAAAAGCCTCTCGGCGAAGTAATGCTTTTGTTTTTGGTCCGGCCTGGTCGAATGCGTGCATACCAAGATCTGTTCGTCGGGATGCATGAGTTCGCCGGTATATTTCTGCATGACGATCTTTTTGTCCTTATACGCGGCCCTCGCGCATTCGGCATACTCCTCAAGGGTAGTCTGCCTGACGCCGTATTCGGGGAATTCTTTATTGATGACATCGATTATCTCAAAAATGTTTTCCTGCGCCCACGAGTGATCTATCCCATTCAGCCAAAATTGCACGCCGGCCTGTGAAAAACCGTCCTTCAATGATTTCAGGCGGCGGACCCGCTCGCTTAGCCCCTGGCGCTCAAAGACGCGTCCGCCGACATTTTCCTTAAAATTATCCATGCCCTCCGGCAGCGCGGTGGCTTCCCCGTAACCGTGAACGCTCCTGTGCATGAAAACGATATCGCCGTTGGGGGCCTCCCATTCAAACACATCTTTCGCCTTATTTTCGATTCCCCGCCATGCCATCGCGTCCGTGATCCCAAACCCTTTCAATATCTGCGGGGTCTGCGAAGCGTGCCCGAATTCGTCTATCATATAGCCGAACAGCATCGCGTCCCCGAGTTTTTCCGATTCTGTGATGCCGTAATACAAATTTCTTATCATGGCTTCCCCGGTGATCATTGTTTCCAGCGGCTGGGTGTACCACGGCCCTATTTTCAGCCTGTTTTCGGCTATCAGTTTTTTCACCCGCTCTTCCATATAGGGTTTTGCCTTCAAATAGTCCTCCACAAGTACGTACTGGCCGTCGGTCACGAAACAATACCGGGGGTCTTTTTCCATGACGCCGATCAGCCTGTCCATCAGCTTCACGAGCCGTATCATATATTTTTCCAACGGCATATACCATTCCCTGTCCCAATGCGTGTTCGAAATCATATAGACTTGGATTTTGTCATCCATAAATGCTGCCTCCTTGTATGTTCAATTCCAGTTATCACCTTATTTCATTTTAACATATTTTATATTTCAATTCAAATAATATTTGTAAACTTTCTTTTCACGGCGGAAAATTTTATTGATATTTTCGTAATTAAAATAACGGGTAATATGTTTTATATTGTGGTATAATAAGGTGTAAAGGGGGGATATGAGTATGGAATCCATCGACAGGCTCAACCGGGCGATACAGTATATTGAAGACAATTTGCATGAAACCATAGATTACAGGGAAATAAGTAAAATTACGCTTTCGCCGGTTTCCGCGTTTCAACGGTTTTTCTATCTGACGACAGGTATGGCGCTTTCGGAATATATACGGCGCAGAAAGCTCTCCTGCGCGGCGGACGACTTATCGAACACGGATAAAAAAATAATAGACATAGCGCTCAGATACGGATACGAATCCTCGGACGCATTCAGCGCGGCGTTTAAAAGGGCATATGATGTTCCGCCTTCGGCGGTCCGGCGGCGCCAAATAAAATTAGAGCCGTTCCATCGCCTGTACTTTATACTTTCTGTTATTAATGTAAAAGGAGATTCTAAAATGAAAACTATTGCAAACATCCGCGCATTGCTCGACGGCATGAAAGGGCACAATTTCGGATTGCCCGATTGCGTCAAATTTATACTGGAACGCCTCGGAGCAGGCGAAAAGCCCGATTTCTGGGACATTGCCGCGATTACGGGCGATACCGTAGCGCAAGTCTACAACCGCCGCCTCACAACAAGCTGTGAATACTGCGTGTCGGGCTATCTGGCGGGGGCCGAACATATAGAATACGTTTACGACGCGCTCGGTTACGGCCACGACTACATCACAGCAGAACAATTCAATGCCAACAATGATTTTTACAAACCAATAATCGTAGAAACGATAAATCAGGGCATTCCCGTTCTTGTCAAAACGAATTTGAACGATATGCCCGAGTGGCATTCCGATGTTGGAACTTATTGCCTTATCGTCGGATACGACCAAGGCGGCCAAATCATCAAACTGCTTTTTGACGGGACTGAAACAGTCGATTGCATTTTAACCGGCAAAAACAAAATGGACTTGATTTTCATAGGCAAAAAAAAGCGCGAGGTCACGCTTGAAGAATTGTATATGAAGGCGATACAAAAAATGCCGTATTGGCTGACCTTGCCGGAGCGCGGCGGCTTGTTTTTCGGCGCGGCGGCTTACCGGGCATGGGCAGACGACATCGAAGCCGGGCGTTTCGCCGGTGACGACCTTCCGTTGTGGGAAAACTACGGCGTCTATGTCTGCAACCTCGCTACAAGCGGCGGGGAGCCTACATATATTTTCAAAAAACTCGCCGATATGGATCAATCGTATGCGTATTTGGCCCCTTTGGGCGAAAAAATCCAAAAATTACTGCCCGCCGAATCGCCGACCGGGGGAAGGAGTTTGCTATGGCTGCAGCTGGAGGAATTGGGCGGCGGAATGGATATGAAAAAAGTGGCAAAAACGATGCGCGACAGAGAAAAACGCGCTGAAATCGCCGCTGTTCTCCGCGATTATGCCCGGCGGCTCGATCAAGCGGTTGATTTATTGAATGAAGCAAAACTTTTCGAACTGTGCAAATAGAAATAGATGAACGAAAAAATGGCGCAAATTTGCCCTTGATCGATAGGCGTGAGCTGTATGTGAACGCGCAGCGTTCACATTCGCTACACGTGCGGAGCCACCCCCTTCGCCACGAATGGGGCTTGGGGGAGCCGGGAGCCCCCTGGCCCCCTTCAGCGCGCAGCGCGGTGTGAAGGGGGTGGCACGAAGTGACGGGGGTTGGGCGTCGTATGTTTTTTTCGCTTTCCATTTGCACTACTGGATACTTATGTCTAACATAGCCAAAAGAAAAATCAAAAATAAAATATGTTGCAAAATTCATGATCAAGCTGTATAATACTATTATCACGTGAGATCGACAGAGAAATGAGGGAAAAAAGGGGGATATTGGACGATATTATGTAGGGTATGCGCCCCCGCGCATACCGCTCTGTAAAATCAGCGTAAATCAACTCTCCCGGTACGCGCAGGGGCGTGTCCCCTACGATAAACACCGCGTAAAATCGTCATAATTCATTGTTTTTTATCGAACTCACGTTATTATACAGATAATTTAAATTCAGAAAGGACATTTTATGAATATTGATGTTATTTATAGCGAAATATTATCCGATCATGATAACAAAAGATATGTTATAGTTGATAAAGATACCGGGGAAATCCTTGATGATGCACAGGGATATGGGTATAAGTCCAAACAAAACGCATATGCGGCATATGCATATAAAAACCGTGACCGTTCAAAAGACCATGTGAAAGAGCAAAAGAAAAAAGCCGTCAAAGAATGGTGCCGCCAAAATAAAGCTTTTGTAAGCCGTTTGGAAGATGACGCTTTTCAAATTGCAAAAGGAAGTTATGGACCGGAGGATAAATTCAATATAAAATGGGTAAAGGAAGCGTTTGAAGAAGCCGGATATATTGATTTGCCGTTTACTGCCGCAGAATTTTTGAAATATTGGTAAAGGTTCACCGTGTCAATATAGTTAGATTAATTGCCGTGACTGTTTCATAAATATGACTTTTATGAATTTTTACAATATCATGATTGAAAGCAGATTAGCGGCGCAAAGCACTAATAAAAGGGAAGGATTAGGAGTGGATAGGGGCAGGATGTGATAGATCATGGTTTCTGATGTATCCCTGTACCGTAATGCGTGCGTTCACTGACCGAAGCCACAAAAAGGCATCTAAAAAACATGCTCAAAAAATCGGCAAACTCATTCGGGAGCAGACGGGACGATACAGTATTGCAGTAGTTTATGAGCTTGCTCAACTGCACCTGCGGCGGGCGGGGCTTCAAGCATAACGAAGTAACGGCGATCCTCACGCGCATGATGAATCCGGGCAAACGCGTCGAGTTTGATATGCCGTAGGATATATCCGCGTTTTACCGGCCACGACGGCTTAGGTGGAATTACCTCATTGAGAGGTAGTTCCTCTTTTGTGTGCCGATTTTGACCCGCCGGGCCGGAATTTGCGCGGATTCGCCGGAAAAATGGGGGATATTGGGCGATATTTTGTAGGGGACGGCGTTCTCGACGTCCCTTGTACGGAATTTGATTTTGCGTTGGGTTTGTTTTGCGTTTTGCGTTGGTTTTTGACTGCGGGCTGCCGGGGACGCCAGCCCCTACAAATCTTCCTTTCCAGTTTGTCCCAAAAAGATTCGCGTAATTTCCAAAAGTGGGGATGCGAAGCCGAACGCTAATCATTGTTTTAGCCAATGTTAAGTGCGGCGGTTCAGTCAATGGCTTCCACGGTGTCATTTCCTCTGACGATCTCAACCTTCCCGATGCTCACTCGGGCTAACCTTTTTGTCATTGTTTTTTGATATTTTTACCGTTTTTCGGCGATTTTTTTCAAAAATTCGCCCTTTTTCCAAGGGTGGACTCTGCCCTTTTTTTTCTCTGCTTAATCTATGGCTGTTTTCACGCTATATTCCCTCTTGACAAGTAAAAACAATTATGATAAAATAAATATAACAGAAAGAGGTGGAAAATGCAAGTACTAACGTCATACAAGGTCAAAATAATCGGATATAACAGTATATTCGAGAATACGCTGAAAATATACCGTGAAGCATTATCGTACCTCATGAATGCAGTCAATGCCGAATGGGACAGCGTGAAAGATATAACACACGCTAATGAACGAATGAATCACATAGAACGCCTCGTACACGGGACAAAGAACAGGGTGGTGACATATGAATTCGACGAGCGGTACTATAAGTTTCCGTCGTACCTACGGCGTTCGGCGATCAACGAGGCGATAGGGAAAGTGTCGTCGTATCGGTCGAACCTTGAAAAATGGACCAACAACGGGCGCAAAGGGAAGGCGCCGAGTATACAGACAAAACATTACAGCTACCCGGCGTTGTTCCGTGACAATATGTATATGCGGGTAGACGACTATACGGCGAGCGTAAAGATATATCACCAAAACGACTGGGTATGGCTGAGGGTAAAACTGCGCAAATCGGACGCAGACTACATAAGTCGGCACAAAAGCCAATCGGAGGAAAGTGTGCCGACATTGACGAAGAGCGGCAAAAACTGGTATTTGCGGTTCGCATTCATCGACAAGGTAGAACTGGCGAAAGAGCAAAACGTGATAACGGCAGTAGACATAGGGATAAACAACGCGGCGACGTGTTCGGCGATGCTACCCGACGGAACTATCATAGGGCGGAAGATAATATCATAGCCTGTAGAGCAAGACCGTATGGGACGTAAGCTGAACAGGATCAAAAAGGCGCAGCAAGCGGGGGCGAAGCGGACGCCGAGACTGTGGGCCTACGCGAACAACTACAACCGGACGCTATCGGAGCGCACGGCGAAAGCCATCGTGGAGTTCGCCGGCCAGTACTGCAGTGACGTCATCGTGTTCGAGCATTTGGATATGCGGGGCAAAAAGCGCGGCTCAAAGAAACA
>WQXD01000066.1 GCA_009785015.1 Oscillospiraceae bacterium
CAAGCATGATCACCAAAAACGGGAAAAACAGCACCAAAAAGTATTTGGCTTTCCTCTGCCGTTCTTTGAGTTTGTCTATGAATTTACAGAATTCGTCATATCCCATTTCATCGGGTTTTTCGATTTTTTCCAAATCGATCTTTTTAAATCCGCCGTTGAAAATCAACCACACGAAAAAGAGCGCGGCTCCGCCGAATGTGTATATGGGCAAAATCGGGTAAAATTCAAAACGGACGCATACGATATAGACGGAAGCGGTCAAAATCGCCCATCCCACCAACAGTAACCCGAGCTTTTTGTATTCGTTTATCTGTTCGGGCGTGCGCTTTTTCTTTGGCAGCCGCCCATACGGCAGATTTTCTTCTTCTTTTTTCATTTTAAATTTTTTCCTTTTCGCCTTCGCCAAAGCCGCCCCCTCCTTTTTTTGTGTGTTTGTGTTTTATTGCCCGCACTTTATCACGCCGTCCGACGACACGACAAATTCATTGGCAAATTCGTCCGCGATGACATTTTTGACTATGAGCCTTTCAATCGAGCCTTCGTCCGCCCGGATAAATTCCCCCATCTTTTGGGCGTATACGCGGTCGACGAGCAAGGTCCCGATTTCGCAGCCCTCGAGCGTTTTTATCATGCGGCCCACGGGAGCAACGCCGCTTCCGCGGATGACGTCGACGTCGCGCACTATCAGGTTTTCTATGGGGCAGCGGATTAAAATATAGTCGTTTTCCGCGGTGGAACCGTCGTATTCCTCTATATGCACGCCGTCTATCAGCAGGGTTTGTATGTGAGGCTTGTTGTCTTTCGATATCGGGTAGCTTTGGTCCGCGTACGGATAGCCGACGCGAAACAGGTTGTATCTGTATTCGGGGCGGTGGTGATATATATTTTTAAATGTCATCGACTCGATATTGCCGCCTAACTGGAATAAAAACGGGCAGTCGGGGTTGTATGTGGGCTGCTTTGGCCGCAGGTCGATATTTTCGAACACGATATTGCCGAAATTGCCGTAATCCGGGGGAAACCATTGATTTATGTAAAATCCGATGCCGTGGTATGTCCCTGTCACGTTCCGCACCGTCACGCGGTCTAATCTTCCCGTGCCGCGAGAGAGCATCCTTATCGCCTGATCCGCCTCGTCGAGCATCACCCCATCGATCAAAACGTCGGTTATGTCGGATTTCTGGTCGTGCTCGTCGGGCCCTATATTCATAAAATCGTCGCCGACCCTGCCTCCGACGTCGCGTATTGTGAGAAATTGCCCCGGGCCCCAGAAATGAAAGCCGTCCTGGTTTTTCGCGTACATCTTTTCGGGCAGGTCAAAGCGGCAGCCTTCGATGGTCACATGCTTGAAATTGCACACGATCAGCCCCCATGTGCGCTGGTTGCGGATCACCAAGTCCCTCATCAAAAAATTTTCCACTCCGTAAAACTCCATCGCGATGACCAAGCGGTTGTCGCCCATATCCAGGGCCGCGTTGTACGGCCCGCCGAAACACAGCGAAGGGTCATCCACGGGGCAGTGGTGGCGCTGCCCTTTGGCGTTGTGGTTGTATGTGCCGCCGATAAGCGCGATATTTTTTGTTTTGCGCTCGAAATAGTCGCGGTCCGCGTTTTCGATCACCGAGCAGTCGGAGCCGTCCGCCAAGAAAAATCCGCAGTCTCTGTTTAAGCATTCGATTGTGGTGTTGGAGTGCATCTTCAAACCTGTCACAAGCGCCGCACCGTCCATGATGAGGCGCAAATGCCCGAGTTTGGGCGCAAGGTCGAGCAACTCCTGCAGCGCTTCGGTGTCGTCCGTGCCCCCTCCGGCGTACACGTCGCTGTCCAATTTCGCCGCGCTGCTGGCGTAAATAATCTTTTCCATGGAAAACAAATTCCCCTTTCTTTATTGTTATCTGCCTTTACTCGACGTCCAATATGGCGTTCACCGATTTTTCTATGACCTGCCGGTATTTTTCTTCATTTTTTTCGGTGAACGAAGCCAAAGTGTTGGTTTTTGCCGAGAATACGCCGGTATACCCGATCCTTATGGGGTCGAACCAGATCGTATCGCCCAGGTCGTACACTTTTGTGTCAAATATGAGGTCGAGCATTTCGGCGGTGTCCGGATCGCGGGAATATTTGGTCTTTAAAGCCGATTCGTAATAGGCGGGGATGATTTCGTTCCGCGCCGAACAGGCCATAGCTTCCAACAGCGCGCCCGCCAGTTCCGGATTTTCGCAGGTGGTGGGTATCACATAGGGGAAGCCCCCGCATACCCGCGTGTAATACTGGGACTGGTCGGCGGTATATTTCGGAAAAGGTATGATACCGAAATCGTCGGGCATGTCCCTGAGCTGTACCATCTCCTGTATCGCGCCGGTCATAAACAGGGCGTATCCGGCCCTGAACATGGCTATCCTTTTTTCCGTTCCGTTTCCGGGATAACTCTTGATTTTGGAGCTTTCGAAATATATCCCATCCACGGAGTTCAGCTCAGTCACCGCTTTTTCCACCACGCTGATGAATTTTTCATTACCCGGAACGGCGAAATACGGGATATCGTCGTCGCTTTTATCGACTAAAAGCAGCCCCGAAGAAATCCAGATCGGCTGATAAAAGTAATCCGCATCGCTTGTAATGCCCACATAATCGACGTCCGTTATTTTGCCGTCGCCGTCGGTATCCCTGATGGCGAACTTGGCGTATTCGTAAAACTTGTCGTGAGTCCAAGTGCCGTCCTTGACCAAACCGTAGAGATTGTCCAATCCCAGATCCTGAACCTGTTTTTTGTTGAAATACAAAACCACGGTGGCCTCGAAATGCGAGAGCATATCGTCGGAAAACCCCCAGTACATCCTGCCCTGCACCGAGAGCTGTTTGTTTGGCAGCTGGCACCAGTACGGCCGCGAGAAGTCGATATGCGGCAGCTTGTCAAAGGCGTACAGCAAACCGCCCCCCGCCGCCGTATATGCGTCGCGGTCGATCTGCATATACATATCAAACACGCCGTCGCCCGCATTCACATTTTTTCTGATAGTGGACAGCAGCTGGAAAAGGTCTATTGTCTCCGACTTAAATGTCAAGTTGAAACGGTCTTCCAATTTTTTGTTGCGATTGTAGATCGTGTCGTTTAAAATGTCGGATATCTGTTCTTCGGGAAAAAGCTCCTGGTTTTCCCTGCCGTACTCGCCGATGACCACTTTGTACTCATATCCCCCGAAATTGAGTTCCGGCACCGCGTCGTAAAACACGCCGTTTTCGCCGCTTTCCCCGCCGTTTTCGCCGCCTTCCTGATTTTCGTTCGTGCTCTTTTCGCCGGATTTGTCCTTGGAGTCGGCGCAGGAGGCGAAAGCCAAAAAAACCGCGCACAATATCAAAATTACGCAAAGCAGATTTTTGATTTGTTTATTCATAAAAACTCACTCCTGTTTTATTTATTAAAAATTATCCGAATTGCCTCTCGAGGAGCGGTATCTCCTCGAATTTGCCCTCCTTGACCGAGAACGTCTTTATCTCGAAGGCGCCAAATTTTATTTCGGCGTCGATGGAAAACGCTTCATATGTCACATGCCCGGCTGCGGGGGCGTCTTTCGCGTTGAACAGGCGCGCGACGTAGCCGTCACCGTTTTCCGCGCGTTTGAACGCGTCCATGCGCAAATTCTCGACTTTTATGCCGCTTTCGATGATTTTGCCGCTTCCGTTGGGGAAAAACGACAAAACCACGGGGGCCTCGTTGAAGGCGAGCGAAGCGCGGTCGATTTTTTCTTTGACGGCTTTTTTGCAGCCGCCGCAGAACATGAACGAAAAGCGGCGTTCGCCCTGGTCCAACCTGGGTGAAAAACGGTCCGAGGGCACGAGCGGGCGGTTTCCCAGCGTGAGCGCGGCGTATGCCGACGTGCGCGCCAGGCTCTGGCGCATGAGATTGTCTTTCACGCTGACCCCGTATGTGCCTTTGTTGACTACGGCCAGAGCGCTCTCGGGGTCCTCGCCCATAAACCATCGCTGCGCGGGCTGTTCCTTTCCGTCGGTACGCAGCCCGTATTCGCCGTATGCGGTCTGCGCCGTGAATTTATCGAATGACGTGGGCATATGAAGCCTCACATGTTTGTCCTTGTCGTTTAGGTAAAGGATATAGTCCGCGTAGAAATCCGTTCCGGATTTTGGGAACATATACAATACCCTGGCAAACGAATGCCCGTATTTCATCAGCGCCTCTACGCATATCCTCAGATCTCCGTCTTCAATCACGCGCACGGGGGAAAGCGACTCCACCGGAGCCCCCGAAAATTCCGCCGATTCCTTTTCGTCCATTATCTCAAAGCAGCCCTCAAGGTTTTCTATATATGAGCCGTCGCTTTTCCACGGGTCGGCCGTATCCTTGTATACGGAAATTTTGCAAAACCCGCCGCCGGCGAGCTCCTTGCCGTTTACCCGGTATGAATCGATACAGCCTGTTTGGGCGTTGATGTCAAGGCTCATTTCACCGTTTGACAAGCGTATATACCCGTCTTTTATTTCGGTTGCGGGAATTGGTTTCTTTGGCAGAACCGTAAGCCGGCAGTCGAAGCGGTTCATGGCCGACGCTTCGAGCTCAGCGGCGAACACGACGCGTTTGCGCCAGTCAAGGGTGAGGTTGCCCGCTTCTTTTTCGACCTGCGCGGGTATTTTTACGCCGTTTTGGTACACTTCGACGTCTGTAAATTCGTTTTCGGTCCAGTTGAAATCGGCCATGGCGAATTCGCACTCGTAGACGCCCGATGTTTTAAAGGGATGGGGATTATATGCGAGTATCGGTATTTCGCCGCCTTCGGCCTGCTTTTGTCCCGAAGCGAGCAGAAAGAACGCTTTGGTTTTTACCCGGGACAACATCTCCAGCGCGCGGTGGAAACCGCGTATGCACGCTTCTTCAGCCGGCGGTATGCACGTTCCGGCGAGTATGTCGTGAAATTCGAGATACAGCAAATCGAGCCAAGCCTCGCTTAGAATTTCGGCAGGGTATTCCATCAGGCGGCAAATCGCGGCGTTCGACACGATTTTTTCGGTTGAAAGCAGTTCATTTTCGAGTTTGCGGTGCAGCTGCTTGATTGCCACCTGGGAAGTGTAACAGCCCACGAACACGGAATTGATATCCCGGTCGATAGTGGGGATTTCTTCGCCCGCTTTTTCTTTTTCCGCTATATATTCGCAAAAAAAGTCCTCGGGCGCCGAATGACAGACTGTTATATTCCCCGCATATTTGTCAATGAGCCCGGCGAGATCTTCAAGGTCTTTTTTCGAGGGTCCCCCGCCGTGGTCTCCCACGCCCCACAGCCTGTAACTGATTTCGTCCTGCTTATGATTTGCGATAAAAGCCTCGATTGTGCCGGCCGCTTTGCCGAGCGGGGAGCCGTAGCCGTCGTAGCTCCTGGAACCGTACACAAAGGAGCCGTCGAAACCTTTCCATTTGAACACGAAGGGCAAAGGCAGCTCATTGGGGTCGGGGCGGCAGAACACGTAGTATTTGTACCCGGCCTTGTTTAGTATCTGCGCGAGCCCCTGCGTATGGCCGAAAGGGTCGAAATTGTTGGCCGTGTAAGGGCGCACCCCGAACTTTTCCCAAAAATAGTTTATACCGTAGAGGGAGTGCCTCACAAAGGACTCGCCGGAGGGCAGGTTGCAGTCGGGCTGGACGATCCAGCCGCCCATGATGTTCCATTTTTTTGCCTTGACCAATTTTTTGATGCGCTCAAACAGCTCGGGCTCGTACTCCTCGACCCACATGTATAGCTTCGCTTCGTTGTGGTTGAAGATAAAACCATCGAACTGCTCGCATAAGTCCGCCGCGGTGCGAAACGTCGATATGGCGACCGCCGCGCCTTCCTCCCATTCCCACTGCCAGACGGGGTCGATGTGGGCGTTGCTCACGAGATGCAATTTTTTCATTGTTTTCCAGACCTCCTCTTTAATTTATTTAATTGATTTTTCAGACTCCGTTTTTAAGGTCGTTTGTTTTTTTTACCGCACTCATATCGGTGGAGGGCACATAACCGGCTATCGGCATGATTTTCTGGTGCAGGGCGTCGATTATCCATTCGGGCTGCGGGAAGAAATATTTTTCGAGCTCGAAGGCCGGGGTTATCCAGTTTTTCGAGCCGACCACCGCGGGCGGCGCGTCTAACCAGTCAAAACACAGCTCGGCTATATTCGCGGCGATTTCCTTCATGAACGAACCCCTCTCGCAGGCATCGCCTGCTATGATCACTTTGCCGGTCTTTTTTACGGACTCGGCAATCAGGCTGTAGTCAAGCGGCACAAGCGAGCGCGTGTCGATGATTTCGGCGGATATTTGGTATTTTTCCTGCAATATAGAAGCCGCTTCCATCGCCCTGTACAAAACCGCGCCGATTGTGACGATTGTCAAATCGGATCCAAGGCGCTTTATGTCCGGCGCTCCGATCTCAACCTCGTAATACTCGTCTGCGGGAGGCACCCCTCCTTCGCGGAACTGCTCGCCTATCTCGTATATCCTCTGGCTCTCGAAGAAAACGACGGGGTCGGAGCCGGAAAGCGCCGCGTTCATCAGTCCTTTGGCGTCATACGGAGTGGAAGGGAACACCACCTTGAGCCCCGGCATGTGGGCTGTGAGCGCGGTCCAGTCCTGCGAATGCTGCGCGCCGTACTTAGAGCCGACCGATACCCGGAGCACGACCGGCATTTTGAGTATTCCGGCGCTCATGGACTGCCATTTGGCGAGCTGGTTGAATATTTCGTCGCCGGCCCTGCCGATGAAATCGGCGTACATCAATTCCGCTATCACCCTTCCGCCGCACATCGCGTATCCCACCGCCGAGCCCACTATCGCAGCTTCCGAAATCGGGGAGTTGAAGAACCTGTGGTAGGGAATGGATTCGGTCAGCCCCCTGTAGACCGCGAACGCCCCGCCCCAGTCGCGGTTGTCCTCTCCGTAGGCGATAAGCGTGGGGTCTTTGTAAAATTTGTCGAGTATCGCCTCGAATATGCCGTCGCGCAGCCCGAATTGTTTTGTTTTGGGCACGGGCTTGCCGTCTTTATCCACGGCGGATCTCTCTTTTGACTGCAGCTGCTTCACCCTCGGGTTTTCTTCGGCCAATTTATCTTTCGCAATCAGCACCTCGGGTTCTCTGTCTTCGAATTTTGGAACTGTCAGATTTGAGAACATGATCCCCGAAATGGCATTCGGGTTTTTGCTCAAATCCATTCTGGGGGATACTTCGTCGTCGATTGCGAGCCTGCAGATTTTGGCCATCCTCGAGCTTATGACCGAATGGATATTTTCTATGTCGCCCATTTTGCAAATTTTGGCTTCTGTCAGTTTTTTGCTGAACGCCGCCAAAACGTCCTCGTTTTTCCAGGCCTCTATCTCTTCGGGGGACCTGTAAGTCGAAGAGTCCGAAGGCGAATGGCCCGTGACCCTGTAGGTCACCACGTCGAGCATGGCGGGACCGCCGCCTTCGAGCAGAATCTTTCTTTGGCGCGATACCGCGTCGATGACTGCCAGCGGGTTATATCCGTCCACCCGTTCGGAATGCATCTGCCCGGGGGAAATTCCCGCGCCGATGCGCGCCAGATGATCATATCCCATGGTTTCGCCTCTTGTCTGGCCGCCCATGCCGTACTGGTTGTTGAATATATTGAATAAGACAGGCAGGCCGCCGCCGAGCTCCGGGTCCCAGAGCTGCTTTATCTGATCCATATTCGCCATATTCAGCGCTTCCCAGACAGGCCCGCAGCCCAGCGCCCCGTCGCCGAAGTTCGCTATTATTATGCCCGGTTTTTTGTTTATCCTCTTGTACAGCGCCGCCCCGAGCGCCACCGGGGCCGCCCCACCCACTATCGCGTTGTTGGGATAGATGCCAAAGGGGGTGAAGAAGGCGTGCATCGAACCCCCGAGCCCCCTGTTGAAACCGGTGGTGCGGGCGAATATTTCCGCCAGCGCGCCGTACAGCAGAAAATCCTTTGCCAGATCTTTGGCGTCGCCCTTTATTTCCTCTTTGCCCTCGACCGCTTTTAATATGGCTCCGTCGAAAAAGCCGCGCATTATTTCATAGAGTTGGTCTTCGCCGAGCTTTTCGATTGCCGACAGCCCTTTGGCGAGTATTTCGCCGTGGCTTCTGTGCGAACCGAAAATGAAGTCGTCGATTTCAAGGCAGTACGCCTGTCCCACTGCGGAGGCCTCCTGTCCGAGCGAGAGGTGCGCGGGCCCGGGGTTGTTATACTCGATTGCCTTGTATGCGCCCTTTGTCTTGATCTCGTTTAACATGGTCTCAAATTCGCGTATTACCGCCATGTCGTGGTAAATCCGCAAAAAATCCTGTTTTGAGTAAATCTTTTTTTCTTCGGCTATCGTTTTGTCGTATTGATTTACGGCAATGTCCGTAAATTTTATCCAGCCCGGGCTTCTAAGCTCTTTCGGGTCTGAAAACTGTGATTTCGGCATACTGATTCTCCTTATCGTTAATATTTCATATGTTTTTTCACTTATTCGAGCAAACCGTCAAAGATGTCGTCTGTCTGTATTATCAGATCGGGGAATATGGACGGGGAAAATTTTGTGAATATTTCCATGTTTTCTCCGGTATCTTCGCGCTCTTCTTCAATCCGACTGATTTCATCTTCGGTATAGTGATAATAAATTTCCGGGATTCCGTATTTTTTGTTTTTTTGGATATATACTTCAATCGATTTGTTTCTGTAATCCACAATCCAGTACTCTTTGACGCCGATCAATTCATAAACCTGTTTTTTTATGGTTATGTCATATTTTTCGGTGCTCCGGGACAATATTTCCACAACCAAATCCGGCGCGCCCGTGACGCCTTTTATCGTGTCTATGGTTTTATCGCATATGACCATGACGTCGGGGGTGTATTTGTCTTTATCGCATTCTTCGGGCAGTTCTATATTTTTTTCTTTTTGAATAATATCGAGCCTGATATAATTGCTTTCATTATACACGCGGCATTCTTTGCAGTTTTTCCGCGTGAAGTAATCGCGGAAAATATAGTTTAAGCCGCTTGAAATTATTCCGTGATTGGGAGATGAGGGAGCCATATTTATTATTTTTCCGCCGATAACCTGATATTTGAAGCTTTTTAACGGCGACGCATTCATAGCATAAAACACCCTTCTCTGATCACTTCACTCACCGTCGGGTGCGGGAACACAATCTTTTGCACGTCGTCTGCGCGCATTTTCATGCCGATCATCATCGCCGCGCCGTAGATTATCTCCGAGGCGTAGGCGCCTATCATATGCAGCCCGATTATATTTTTTGCGGCGCCGTCGGTTATTATCTTGCAGATGCCGTCGCCCTTTTCGTTTTCGGCCAGATAGCGCCCGCTGTATTTGAGCGTAAATGAATAAACCGAAGCGGATAACCCCTTTTGCTTTGCGGTTTCGGCGGTTTCGCCCACACCCGCGGCCTCGGGGTTTGTGTATATGACTGCGGGAATGGTATTGTAATCGATTCTATCTTTGCGGCCGAGCATATTGTTCACGCAGACTTCGCCCTCGCGGTACGCCGTATGCGCGAGCATGGATTTGCCGTTTACATCGCCTGCGGCCCAAACGTTGGCAACGCTCGTTTTGCCGTATTCGTCGGTGATTACCGCGCCGCGCTCTGTCAAAACGCCTATATTTTCCAATCCGAGATTTTGAGTCGAGGGTCTTCGCCCTATTGAAACCAAAACCTTGCCGGCGGGCGCCTTGAATTTTTCGCCGTTTGATTCATATTCCACAAAATCCCCGCCGAAAGCCGTGACTTTCGCGCCGAGCTTGAAATCCACGCCTTTTTTTTGATAGTTCTTATGCAATATATCGGCGATTTCGCCGTCGATGGGCCCGCCTATCTTACTTAGCATCTCTATGACTGTGACTTTGGAGCCGGCCGAATGGAAAAAGGAAGCCATTTCAAGCCCCACCGCCCCGCCGCCCACCACGACGAAATTTTCGGGGATTTCCGAAAGATTCAAAACCTCGCGGTTGGTGAGGCAGAACCCGCTGTCAAGCCCTTCCCTGAGCCCGGCGATAGGGGGGACGAGCGCCTCGGAGCCGGAGCATATGAGAAGATGCCTCGCCGAACAAAGAGTTCCGCCCACATCCACGTCAAATCCGTTCGCGTCCCTGTTTTTTATCACGGCGGCCCCCTCGGCCAAATCGACTCCCGCTTTTTTGAGTTTCGCCGCGACCCCGGAGACGAGGTTTTTGACCACTTTGTTTTTTCTGTCTATGACATACGGCAAGTCGAGATTCGCCCCCGTAAAACTCACGCCGTACTCGGAGCCGGTTTTGGCGTAATCATATATTTTGGCGGAATACAAAAGGGTTTTTGTCGGGATACAGCCTTCATTGAGGCATACGCCCCCCAGCGCCCTTTTTTCGGCGAGCAAAGTTTTAAGCCCGCCGTGGGCGGCCCTCTCCGCCGCGTTATATCCGGCGGGTCCCCCGCCGATGACAATCAGATCGTACATAAAAATAATCACTCCTTAAATTATCTTGCCAGAAGCAAATCAAAATTTTCGAGATTGAAACACAATTCCTTTAAGAATTTCGCCGCAGGCGCGCCGTCGAGCGCCCTGTGGTCGAAGGTGAGCGACAGGCCCATGCAGTCGTAAAAAATATCGCGCCCGTCGGCCTGTTTTATCCTTCTGGTTATATTGTTCACTCCGAGAATACAGGTCTGCGGGGGGTTGATCACGGGAGTAAAGCTCTCCACGCCCAGGGCTCCGAGGTTTGTCACCGTGAATGTCCCGTTTTTTAATTTGTCCGGGTGGATGGAGCCGTTCTGCGCCTCGCTTATGATTTTCTTCGACTGCTTCGCGAGCTCGTTTAAGGACAGGCTGTCCGCCCCGAATATCGTGGGCACGAGCAGCCCGCGCTCGGTATCGACCGCCACGCCCAAATTGACCGCTTTGAAATATCTCATAACGCCGAGATCGCCGAGATAGTGGGCGTTCGCGTCTTTGTGGTTTTTCAGGGTTTTTGCCGCGGCATACAGGATTATATCGTTTAAAGTGATGTTCTCGAGCCCCAAAGACTGCGCGTTGTCCTTCAGGCTTTTCCGGAATGCCAGTATCACCGAGGCGTCGAAACTCGAATTGAGGGTGAGCTGGGCCATTTCTGAAAGCGAGGCATGCATCGCTTTCGCGATGAGCTTGCGTATATTGGGCAGTTTTACCTCCGTGTACAGACCGGCGTCCTCCGGGGCTGCTTTTTCGGGTGTTGCCGGCTTTTCTGCCGGCGCGGTTTCTTCTTCCGCCGAATACAATCTGTGCCCCTTTTTCACAAGCTCGGCGACGTCCCTTTCGATGATCCTGCCCTCGGGTCCCGTCGGGACGGCCTTGGACAAATCGGCCTTTGCCTGCTCGGCGTATTGTTTTGCGCGGGGCGATATTTTCATCTGCCCGTCCTCAGGCGGTTCTGCCGCAGTTTTGGGCTCCGGAGTTGGGAGCGGCGCCTCGGGCGTTTCGGCGGGGGCGGGTTTTGTCCCGGATTCGGTGGGCGTCAGGCTTGAAATGTCTTCCCCCGGCTCTCCTATGATCATGACCGTGTCAAGACAGGGCACGTCGTCGCCCTCATTTACAAACAGGGCGAGGATTGTGCCCGGCGTTTTTGCTTCCTCGTCAAACGAAGATTTGTCCGTTTCGTAGGAAAACAAAATATCGCCGGAATTGACGCTGTCTCCTTTCTTTTTGTTTATCGCGGTGACAAGGCAGCTCTCCACGCTCTGCCCCTGTCTCGGCATTATTACTGCCTGGGCCATATGAATCCCTCCAAAAAAATATAAATAACATCTTTAATATGATATATTACCACAAAATAATGTTTTAGTCAAGAATTTTCGTTATTATTTTTTGTTTTGCGACCGTGTTCCGCCATCAAAATTAACAAAAAGTTCACAAGTATATAAAAAATACATAATATGATAGAACCAAAGGGGGTGTTTTCAAATTTCAAATTCAAAGTTTTCGAAATTTTCTTCATTTACGCCGAAGAGAAAGATTGCCGTGGCGCTTTTCTTGCTGCTGCTTTTTTTTGCCGCTTGTTTTGCATTTGTCTCCATACTGGCCGGGGCGGGGGCGGGGAATATAGGGGCCTGGTTTCCTTTGGTTTATTTTTCGCTGCTTTTCGCGGCGGCATATAACAAAGATGCTTTGGGCAAACTGTTAAAAAAGGCGTACCGGCCCCTGACAGCCGTATTTTATACCGGAATGTTTTCGATAGCGGCGGCATTTGCGCTATTTGCCGTCTTTATTCTCAGCTTTCCGGCCGATATGCCAAAAAATCCGGATGTGGTCATAGTGCTCGGCTGCCAGGTGTACGGCGACAGGCCGGGCGACATGCTCAAATCGCGGCTTGACGCCGCCGCCGGGATTCTGGCCGGGTATCCCGATTTGATATGCGTTGTTTCGGGAGGACAGGGGCCAAACGAAACGGTCCCCGAAGCCGATACGATGGAAAAATATCTCATCGGCCAAAAAACGGATCCCGGCAGGATTTACAAGGAAAACGAATCGTCGTCCACTTTTTTAAATCTGATCCTTTCAAAGGCCAAAATGGAGGAAAACAATTTAAAATACGAAAATATCATAATAGTCACTAACGAATACCATATCCCCAGAGCCGTGATGCTCGCAAAACGGGTATATACAAATTCAAATATTTACGCCGTCAAGGCAAAATCTCCGCCAAGCCTGTTCGGCTCCGGGCTGATGCGCGAATTTTTCGCGTTTGTGAAAAGTTATATATTTGACAAGCCCGAGGGACTATCGACATAAATTTTTAAAATTTTTAAAATAGGTATTGACAAACGCGCGAAAATAGTGTATAATCATAAAAAATGATAAATATGAGTCAGTAAAAGCGATGATCGGGAAGAAGTAACGCGAGTTTGCTGTTTCTTTCAGAGAGCCGGCGGTTGGTGAAAGCCGGTAAGAAACATATCGGGTGAATACATCTTGGGAGCTGCGCTCTGAAAACGTTTGGACTGTGGCGGAACTTGCCGGATTCAATCAAGTAGGAAGCGACGGGGAATGCCCGTAACAGCATTGGAGCATGTTGTGTGCTCTTTTGAGCGTATGGCCGCAAGGTTATGCGAAACTGAGGTGGTACCGCGGTTATATTTGCGAAATCGTAAATTGATCGCCCTCGGATTGTAAAATCCGGGGGCGATTTTATATTTTTAATTTTATTAGGAGGATCAATCAAATGGCAGAAGTAAAATTTTTCGGCGGAGCGGATATGCCGCTCGAAATGCACAAGGTGAGGATCATACAAAAACTCAATTTGCTGCCGGTGGAAGAACGGCTCAAAGCTATAACCGAGGCGGGCAATAATACCTTCCTGCTGAAAAACAGGGATGTATTTCTCGACATGCTCACCGACAGCGGCACCAACGCAATGAGCGACAGGCAGCTTGCCGCCATGATGACGGCGGACGACAGTTATGCGGGAAGCGAAACATTTTACCGGTTGGAAGCGCAGATACAGAAATTTTTCGGCATGCAATACTTTTTGCCCGCGCATCAGGGCAGGGCCTGCGAAAGCATACTCTCCGAGGCATTGATCACAAAGCCGGGAATGGTCGTGCCGATGAATTACCATTTTACGACGGCGAAAGCGCATATTTCGAGATTCGGCGCGGAAATACTCGAAATAATCATCGACGAAGGCTTGGAGGCGACGAGCGACAACCCGTTTAAAGGGGATATAAACGCCGATAAACTGCGCGAGCTCGTCAAAACCAGAAGAGACGATATAGCCTTCGTCAGAATCGAGGCCGGCACAAACTTGGTCGGCGGCCAACCGGTGTCAATGGCGAATTACAAGGAAGTAAGCGCGATCTGCCGCGAAGCCGGTATTATCCTCGTGCTCGACGCGAGCCTTCTGGCAGACAATCTGTATTTTATCAAAACAAGGGAAAAAGAATACAAGGACACAAGCCTTGCCGCGATAACGCGTGAAATCGCGGATTTGACCGACATCATATATTTTTCCGCGCGCAAGCTCGGCTGCGCGAGAGGGGGCGGCATGTGTGTGAACCGTCTCGACTTGATGATGAAAATCCGCGAACTCGTTCCGCTTTACGAAGGTTTTCTGACCTACGGCGGTATGTCCGTGCGCGAAATGGAAGCTATGACTGTCGGACTTGAAGAAACGCTCGATATGGATATGATATCCCAGGCCCCGCAGTTTATAAAATACATGGCGGACGGGCTTATCAAACTCAATATTCCCGTTGTCACGCCTGCCGGCGGACTGGGATGCCACCTCAACGCGAAAGAATTTTTGAGCCATGTCCCTCAGAGCAAATATTCCGCGGGCGCGCTCGGCGCCGCCGTGTATATCGTCGGCGGCATACGCGGAATGGAACGCGGCACGCTTTCAGAACAG
>WQXD01000067.1 GCA_009785015.1 Oscillospiraceae bacterium
AAAAACCGGAGAAGGAAAAATTGATAGAGGAAAAGCTCCGGGAGATAATAACTATATATACGGAGGTCACTGAAAAAATACGCGATTTAACAGAGAACAAAGAACAGCTGACGGCATATCACGCAGAGCAAATGCTGATGGCGTTACAGCATTTATCGGAATATCTTTACAGCAATTACAAGAGTTATAGAAAAATAGAAAGCGAGGCGATACGCGTGACTGAGTCCAAATGGATGATAAGCAAAGTGTTAAGGCAAGGCGAATTAAAAAGCCGTAAAGAAACGGCATACGAGATGTTTTTGGACGGGAAAAATATAATTGAAATAAGGAAATATTCCAAGTTACAGGACGAAGATTTGGCGGATGTACTGGCAAATCTGCCGGAAGACATACAGAGCAAATACAGCTTGCTGATCAATTGAGTTAATTTGAAAAAATCGTAATCGAAGCCGCTCAAATTGTATTGAATACAGCGGACGGAAAGGGGGTCATCCGCAAATATGGGTAAAATGCATAAATCGGTAACTGTAACCAGCGGCTTTTAGTCGGTAAGTTCGGCATTTTAAAATGTCAATTTTAAACGATACTCCTTTTTGCGAATGAACCTAATCACGCCGCCATATGCACTCGGGACAAAATTTAAAATCAGGTATGTCGGCAATATAACATTCGTCTTTCTCGCTGTAAAGTGACCTACATATTGGTTAAGTTTTTTTTGAAAATATGCTCGTTGTGGTATTCAATATATTTTTTGCCGATGTCATGTTTCAAACAAATTTCCTTGTTATTTATCATGTGCTGAGGGTTAACGTGAATAACTGTTTTATTTTCAATATTTATAGTGATCATGCCAGAATCAAACATAACATGATGGTTGGGACACAGCACTATTAAATTATATATAGTGTCATCACCATTATGTTCTAATGGTCTGATATGACACGCATTAGAAAAATATTCATTCAACCCTATTTCAATTTGTTCGCCACAAAATTGACAAGTATCGTTATATATTTGCTTTATTTCTTTTACTATTGTTTGGTTTCTTTCGTATAGCGATACATTTTTTCCTATTTTTGTATTTATGTTGTTATCATTTATAATTATCTCGTCAATAATTCTGTCGTTGATAGATGGAGATAAAATGTCGTTTTTTTCGATAGTTATTTTATTTATATACCCCCATTCAAGCAATTTGGCTTTTGTTATTTCAAGTTCATTGTTTTTTTTCGTTGATATTTGACTATTTTGACTTGTATTTTGGATTTCTTGTATTAAATCATCATTTTGAGAATTAATATTAATGGATTTCGGTAAATTTAATTGATTTATACTTTTTTCTATTTCATTTAATCTTTCTTTTACTTTTGTGTTAATATTAAAATCCGAAATCTTTTTTATTTCTTGTTTTTCTTTTAATTCGTGCATAGGATTTACATGGTTTTCATAATTAATTTTTTCAATTAATATCAGAATGAGTAATTCAATATAATTAATTCTTTTTAACAATTCTGATCTTTTATTTTTAGTTTCTGATGTCAAAGTAGTTTTTTGAAAATTTTTCAATAAGGTCACATGTAAGTTAGTGGTTCTAATTATTTCAAGCTCTTTGCGCATAGATTTTTTCTGTGCCTCAAGAGTTTTCAACATATTTTTTGCTTCTAAAGACTTTAAATTTCTTATTTTATCTAATGAAATAATGCCTTTTAAATTCCCTATATATCCAACACATTCCAACTCAAAATTCTCTCTTGTTATTAGAGTATTATTTACAAAAAAAAATTCAAAAAAATCATCAATTTCTTTTTTACCATATTTCCCATAATCAAATTTTCTTATTTGTGATAAACCGAATGTATGATAAATTGAATCAGATTGTTTATTTATAATCAGAACATATCCATCATATTTGTCTTTTTGTTTTAATTTGCAAATTGTTCCTACACGAAAATCTTGATTTATAATTTCATTCATAATATTTATTCTGTTTCCTTGTCGGCGAAGGCACAAAACGGAAATGAACCCGAACGGGCCTAAGCTAAAAATAATTATTAATGCGAATACATGCTAAAACAAAAGCGGGACGTCGAATTTTGCGGCGTATTTGATTTTGTGTGAAATTCAGTTTCTTTTACGAATTTCGGATTTCCGAGTTTTCACGTTGAATGCGAATATAATCTTCAACCTCGTCGATTACACCTTGCGTACCCGTCAAATGAAACGGCTCATAACCGTCGGCGATGAAACGAAGTATGCCGTATTTGAGATCAAGGTCAATGAACTCTGAAGGCTTGAGATTGCGCTCACGCATATAAGCGTGGGCAATTTCAGTTTGTAAATGGGCCACTTGATTAAGTCTCACGGCAGCTATTCCTCCCTCCAACGCTTCCAATCACCATACTGTTCGGCTTGGAGCATATCAAAAATATATTCGGCGCTTTCTAAATAAAGCAGTGAATGTTCATCAAATAAAAGCGAATAGGTTTTTGTTTTCATAAATTCCTGCAAAGCGGCGGTTATATCTGTGTTTGACTCTTGTGCAAATTTATCTGCTACGTCAGCGGTAAGCGCATCTATACAAAGCCGGATTTTTTGTTCGTTCATTTCACTTTATGCCTCCCCATAAATTTCAACAGTACAGATGCCTTACTCGTACCGAAATAATACTGCTTCGGCAAATTATTCGGCTCGAGCATTTCAATCAGCAGATTGAGTGCGGTATTGCTTAAAATCGCGCCGTTTGCCGCATTCATAACAGCACGGATTGATGTGCGAGTATCATCGTTCGCCGTCGGTCCTATTACGATGTCATATTCGTGTTGACGAGTTTTATTCATTCTGTTTGCGATAATGAATCTCAGCCATTCGCGGTCGGCGGTTTCGAAACGTTTTACATTTAGTTTATTCATTGCCTCAATTTCAATTTCGTAGGTATGAATGAATACGGATAACTTCGTTTCATCACCTATAGCCCGCAGACGGTTTTCTTCAATTCTGCGGTTACGAACCGCGATATTACGAGCGTGTTCGTAAATTTCGGTGAGGTAAAATCCCTGTCCGAAATCTTTGAACGGCTTTCCTCTCATCACGTCGATTTCCGTGAAGTCATGCGTTGTTCCATGGTAAAGAGCAAGGGTATTTGGCATTATTATTCCTTCCCGCTCATTCAAATAAAACACAGTCTTGCGATTTAAAATTTTCGATTTTTACAATGAGTTCAATATTTTCACTACCCGGATTTTTCCATTTCGGCTATGAATTTATCGATGTCTTTTATGGCGGACGCTTCGCGTTTTTCATACATTGACACAAGATTTCTGTCGTCTTTCATTGTCATGTCCATAAACGAGTCGCGCAGCGAGCCGAAATTATATACCGCTCCGATATCTATCGTGACACTGTTGAAAATAATGTCGAGCATTTCCAGCGATTCATCGTCGCGCACATTTTTTGTATAGAGATTTATATCAAAATATTGGGGAATGATCAGCTTGTATGCCGATTCGCACATTGCCTCAAGGACCGCTCCGGCAAATTCGAGGTCTGCATTGACCGGTATTCCGAATGAGGTCCCGGTATATACGTTGAAAGTGGTTATGTAATTTTTTTGCGCTTCGTCATATTTCGGCAGAGGCAAAATTCCAAAATCCGTTTCCATATTGCGGAAGCTTTCGACTTCCCGCATCATCACCCAATAAAACAGCGCGCGGTTATCATCGAATACGGCCTCCGCCACTTTATACACATCTCTCCCCGGTTCGGTATTATATAGCTTTTGCAGGTTGTAAAAAGCGGACGCGTCATACATGATGTCAAAGATTTTATCGATTGCCGCCGCGCTTTTCTGACTTGTGAGATTTAAAACGGGGACGTCGTTTTCATCTTTTGACGCTATGCTTCCGCCCGCCCCCACAAGCATGCTCGTCGCCGTATCCCGTATTCCCATATATCCCAGCATATCGTCATAATCGAGTTTGCCGTCGGAGTCGAGGTCGCGCCCGACACCGCGGGCAAGCTCGTGAATTTTGTCAAGCGTCCACTTGTTTTCTTTCACAAGGGCGTACATATCTTCCATCTGATAATCCGTTTGGAGTTTCTTATTGAACAATATCACCGTGGACGCGTCTTTTTCGAGAAGGTTCATATCGCCTAAAAGAAAGTATTGTCTGTTTAAGACAGACATTTCGTCCATGGCATTCTTGTTCCAATAGAGTTTTTCCATGTTCAGATACGGGATTTTGTCAAGTTCGGCCAACAGCCCCGCAGTGACCGCCGACGATGAAGAAGTCAAATTGATCCTCACCGCGTCATAATCGTTATCGCCGGCTTTCACGGACCTTTGAAGCTTGTTAAAATAGTCGGTATCGGAATATTGCCTTATATTGACATTGAGTTTTTCTTCGACATAACAATTTCTTCTGAAAACGGCGTCATTTATCGGCTCACCTGTTTCCGACTCCGTATATATGTCGCGCGATACCCATTTTTCCCATTCCGAATTGTAAGGGGCCAGCACAATAAAAGTAAAATCCCTGCCTTTAAAATCCAGATTGCCGGGCAGTTCGGATACATACCGCATATCTTCCATGGCGGTTTCCGGCAGGGTATCGTTTGTATCTTCTGCCGCCTCTTTGTCGTTTTGTTTCGGAGTTGAATCATTACAGGACACAGTTATAACAAAAAGCGATAATATGACAAAAATCGTCAGCAATTTATATTTCACTTTTTTTCCCCCATCTGTCATGTTTTACGAAAGAACCGAGCATATGAAGCCGTTTTTCATTCGAAACGCCGACGGCTTCGTTGTCGCCGTAATCGGCGGGGATAAAACCACCCTTGTCCGTGCCCCAGCAGCCGATTAAAAGTTTGGCTTCTTCTTCTATTTCGGCGTCGCTTTTAAAGGGCATTGTATGCTGTATGTCACATGACGCGGCAAAACATATTTTCCCCGCGTATTTTTGCCCTATCTCTTCTATTCCGAGAAGTCTCGGCTGCAATGATTCGATGCAATCCATTCCCGCCCGCGAAAACAGTTCTATAAATTCATTTATCTTCCCGCAGGAATGAATCCTGACAAGCCACCCGGCGTCATGGCAGGCGTCGCAGATGCGCTTATACCGCGGGGTAAAAAATTCTTCAAATAATTTTGGGGATATAAACGCCGCAGTTTCGGTTCCCCAGTCGTCCGAAAACCCGAATCCGTCGATCTGTCCGGGAAAACGGCTTCTCATATTTTCAATTATTCTAAGATCATATTCGACAATCCTGTCGGCGAGCATTTCGATTTTTTCGCGTTCGCAATACAAATCCTCAAGGGTATTTGAAAAACCCCTGACGGCGTGCATACGCTCAAATAAAAGCATAAATATTCCGCACGTGATAAATTTTTCCTCGCAGCCGTTTGTAAACTGCGCTTCCATTCCCTCATACAGTTTCGGGTCGTCGGGGTCGGGCCATTTGTACGAGTCGAGCTTTGCCCACGAATCCAACGGATTCCCCACTACGGTTCCCATGTTGCGGACTTCCGACCGCCCCCATGTGCAGCCCCATTCGTCCTCAGTGCGCAAAATATTGCGGTCGCCGGTTCCGATTTGACGCCAGCCCACCCCATGATAATCACATACGCCGTTCCAGGAAAACCCCAGCGGCATACGTTCGGGCGTTTGAAATTTCATGGCGGCTTTCACAATTTCTTTTCCGTTCATAAATAAACCTCCCAATTTTACTTATTTATCTCCCCGTCCATCCACGCGATCCTGGCCTGCAGCCAGTCTTTTAAATATTCGACTTCGCTTTCATATGTGCCGCGATGCTCAAACCCCGCCGCATTCGGCCACACATAAGAGCCCAGAATCGGCCATTTCGCGAAGTTCGCCGTTTGGGCCTGCGCGAGAAGGGCGGCGGTTTCGTCGATTAATTCAAACATTTTCGGCAGGTCGTTTCTTTTGACATAATTCCAGCGCTCTTTGAATTCTTTGGCAAACTCCTCATCTTCAAACAGGCGGTAAAACCAGGACGCATAGCGCACATGCCAGCCCGCGGGGTCGTCGCAGTTGGCGTAATCTATATTGCCCGCGCCTATGTCAAAATCCCACACGGGCCCCATGCACAGTTTCCCGCCGCGCGGCTTATAGAAATACACGCTGGTGTGAAAACCCGAATCGGCGTTCTTGAATAGCTCATTTACCAGATACCAGTCGATAAAAGTGGCGGTGTCTATATACTTCCTGTAACCGTTTTCCAAATCCTTGAAATTTTCGGCGAATATCGCGTTTTCGGTTTCGTTCACATAATTTGATATGTACTCATACGCCTCGGGCGACATGTTGTCTTTCCCGGGTTGTTTTATCGAGAAAAAATGCCCCGTGGTCCAGTTTATCCTTTGGGTCTCGAATATTATTTCTTCCCTCGAATATTTGTCGGTCGAATTCAGCTCGAGTATATAGCTCCCGTTCAAATCCTCGCCCGAAGTGGGAGGTATCACCAACGTTCCCGTATTTTTGTCCTTGATTCTTTCCTCGACCTTTATCTTCGGCAGCTCGAGCCTGCCCTTGTCGATTTTTATCCTCTCCCCAAAACAATAAACTCCCATGTATTCCCCGTTGAAAACCAGCTCCGCGAATCTGAATTTCGGCGAGAAGGCGGCCCCCATGCTCCTGTACAGCTCATATGCCACAAAATTGCGCATAAGGGTTTTGTCCGAATAATTGCCCATCATCATCCAGTTGCGCGAGGAGGCCATATCCAAAACCACGCGCTTTTCGCCGAGGTTTATATTATATCCCTTTTTTGGCGAGCCGAATGAGGAATTTCCCCTGGCTTTTATCTCTATCCCGCCGGAAAACAGCCCGTCCGTGTACTCGTCGGAGGGGTTTTTTTCGCTGTCGAAAATTTGCATTTCGGCATTCAAATATTTGGTTTTGCTCGTGACGGGGCGGTTGTCATCGACGTTTATCACAATAAGCGGCAGGCCGTTGTCCAAAGGCTTCACCGAAATCTCATAATCCCTCATAGCCCCGGTTTTCTCATTTACCGCAGTGACAAAAACGCTCTCGCCTTCCGCGAGTATAAATTCATCCGGTATTTTCGTTTCGCCTCCGTCCTTATACAGCTCGGAAAGCCGCCCGGTTTTGTAATTTATGATATACTGCTTCGTTTCTTTTTCGCCGGAGGGCAGGTATGTCATAAAGAAACGGTCTTCGTATTTGTCATAAAACGCCCTTTTGCCGTCTATGTAGACCTCCAAAAGCTCCGCGTCGTCTATATACGGCAGCTCTGCGTTTGCCGAAAGATATTCGGCGGGCAGCGTATTTTTGCTGCGGACGAACAGTTTTATCGTGTAATCTTTGCCCGGAATCATTTTTGTGGCCCTGTATGTGCCCTTCAGCTCTTTTCCGGGGACAAAATCCAATATTACGCAGTCGTTTTCCAAGGCTGCCTGATAATCGGCTATGTTGTCCCTTGAACTCGCGGCTATCGCGTATTCGACTTCCCCTTCGATTTCGGTCCAGTGAACCGTGAATCCCTTTACGCGTATGTCGCTCACCGTCAGCGCGGCGTTTTCGGGAAATTTTCCGTCAAACGGTTTCGTCGCGGGGCGAGTTTTTTCATTTGCGAGCATATCCGAAAGCAGCAGCGCAAAACCAAAAAACGCGATCAAAAGCGCCGCCGCGAGGATAACTTTCAATTTCGCCAGAAAGGCGTCCGATTTGGTATAAAGCATAAAAACCACCTTGACTTTTTTTTGATTTGAGCGTATAATAATTATTATACGGCAAAAATAAAAAAAATGCAACTATATTTAAGCAAAAAAACGGAGTATTTATGGATAATTTGGATTTGCAGAAAAAGATAACCGATTTGAAAAAACAGAAAAACGCCGTCATACTGGCGCACTTTTACCAGACCATGGACATACAGCAAATCGCCGACCATGTGGGCGACTCCTTTGAGCTCTCAAAACGCGCGAAAGGCGCCGCGGGCGGGCTCATAGTGTTCTGCGGGGTAAATTTCATGGCTGAGAGCGCGAAACTGCTCTCCCCGGAAAAAACGGTGCTTCTGCCAAGCCCGGATGCGGGCTGCCCCATGGCCGACATGGCAAGCCCCGGCATTGTGAAGCAGCTGAAAGCCCGGCACCCGGATGCCGAGGTGATGTGCTATGTCAATTCCTCCGCAGCCACAAAAGCCGAATGCGGCGTCTGCTGCACTTCGTCAAACGCGGTCACCATCGCGAAAAAAATCGGGCCGGATGAGATCATTTTCATACCGGACAAAAACCTCGGCGCCTATGTAGCGGGTTTTGTGCCCGAAAAGAGGTTTATTTTCATGGAAGGCTGGTGCCCGATCCACAAAAACATAACCAAAGAAGAAACTCTCAAAAAAAAGAAAGAATTTCCCGGCGCGAAGCTCGCCGTCCACCCGGAATGCGAACCGGCGGTAGCGGCCCTCGCGGATTTTGTGGGCTCGACCTCGCAGATACTCGCCTACTGCGAAAACAGCGCTCACGCCGAATTTATCATCGGCACGGAATACGGGGTCGCCGAGCGGCTCAGATATTTCCGGCCTGATAAAAAATATCACATGCTCAGCCCCTCTTTGGTTTGCCCGAACATGAAAAAGACCGCCCTCGAAGACGTTTTCAACTGCCTGGCGGACGAAAGCGGGAGCTATGCCGTGAATTTGCCGGAAGACCTAATTCAAAGGGCAAGACGGCCACTCGATAAAATGCTGCAGCTCGGGCAATGATATGCAATGGGATTTCATGCGGCGTCCGCCGGAGCGACGGGTGAGAGAAAATAACATGATTGATTTAGAAAAATCGAAAAACAGCCAACCCCCGCCGTCTGCGACATGATTAATAAAATCGCTGGAGAACGGCAATCCCCGCCGGTTGCAGAAGATAATTGTGATATTTATTGAAAAAGAGGAGGTTATTGATCAAAAATGGAAATTAAAAACAGGGGAAAAATAATTGCGCTGACTTTAATTTTGATACTGAGCGCTGTTTTTGCCGCGGGCTGCAAAGACGGCGCCGAAAAAACTCCGGGCGGTAATGATCCGGTGAATCCGGCGGAAAACGCGCCTGAGGAAACGACAGGCGACGGTTTGTTTTATGATAAAGTGCCGGAGTTTGATTTGGAAGGTTACGAATATAAAGTGGTGACCGGCGTTTACAGCAGGGATCATCAGGAACTTTTTCCCGAAGAGGAAATGGGCGACATATTGAACGACACGATTTACGCCCGAAACAGAAAAATCGAGGAACGGTTCAAAATGAACTTCAAGTCGTCGGTAATAGGCCTTTTCGAATTGCTTCCCGCCATCAGGAAAAACGTCAAAGCGGGAGACAACGCATTTGACATGTATATGCAGATAGACAGGGAAGCGTATACGGCGGCGGGCGAAAATTTGGTATATCCCTTGTATAAACTGCCGTATATAGATTTGACGCAGCCGTATTGGTGCCGGCTTGCCAACGAACAGCTTACGCTGGGCGGAAAACAGTATATCGCCTTCAGCGACGATAATCTGTCGCATTTCGAATCGGCGGTCGTGGTGTATTTCAACAAAAAACAGGTACAGGATTTGGGGCTTGAAGATATATACGCCCTGGTGAAAAGCGGAAACTGGACTCATAATAAATTTTACGAATACGCGAAAGCCGCGGTAAAAGACCTCGACGGCGACGGCAAGATAACCAAAGCGGACATCTGGGGGATGGCAAGCGAAGAAGATTTTTTATTCCCGTGCTTTTGGACTTCGGCGGGGCTGACCCTGGCTGCCAAAGACGAAAACGACATACCGTATTTTGCAGTGCCGGGCAACGAGAAATTTTTCAACATAGCCGCCACAGTCGTCGCGGAAATCAATAAATCCAATGCGGGGATATGCTATATCGAACAAAGCTCAACGGAAGAAAGAGTGGCCTTTTTCAGAAACGGCGGCGTTCTGTTTTCGGTGGGGTCAATACGGGATATGGTGCAGCTCAGGGATATGCCCGACGACTTCGGAATTGTGCCGTTTCCGAAATATACGGCTGAACAGCCGCAATATTACAGCCGTGTCTGCGGGGGGTTCCCATATGTGATACCGATCACGTGTGACAATCCCGAGCTGGTCGGAGCGGTGATGGAGGCCATGGCGTGCGCGGCGCGCAACGAAATTGTGCCGGCATACTACGAGTGGTCTTTGCAAAACAAATATTCGCGCGATCCCGATACGGTTGAAATGCTCGATCTGATCTTCGACACGAGAATGTACGATCTGGGCGATACAATATGGTACTCGCCCATAAGAATAGGCTATACCGCGGTATTTTTGAAAGGCGAAGACACTTTCGTTTCATTTACCGAAAAAAATGAGCAAAAATACAGGGACGCCATCGAAAAATCGGTCAACGCCATTTTGGAGAACGGTTAATTTAATTTAAAACAGAGAGGAGAATTTTCATGAACTGCAAAATCACGGATTTCGGCGCCGTCGGGGACGGGGAAACTCTATGCACAAACGCTTTCAACAAAACCGTCGAGGCCGTTTACGCTTCGGGCGGCGGATATGCCGAAGTGCCGCCCGGCAAATATGTTTCGGGCTCGATACGGCTGCTAAGCAACGTCTATCTTCGGCTGTGCCCGGGCGCCAAGATACTGGGCAGCCGCTGTATTTCGGACTATACCGCTCCGCAAAGGCTGTGCAAATGGCACCCAAACGGATTTGACGGATTTGAAGGCATAAACTATTACGGAAAAGACAATACGCCCGGCTGCAAATGCCATGCTCTCATATATGCCGACCGCGCGGTGAACACGGGCATTGTCGGAGAAGGTATAATCGACGGCAGGCGCGGTCGGGACTTTCCCGTGACTCATGAGGCGGGGCGACCGTTTTTAGCGGTGTTTTCCGAGTGCGAGCACGTAAAAGTGACGGATGTGACCCTCAAAAATTCGGGATTATTCGCATTTTACGGCTTAAACAGCAAACGCGTCATGATAGATCATGTCACGGTGCTGACCGCGCATTCCGCAAACGGCGACGGCTTGGACTTCGACGGCGGGCGTGACGTGGTCATATCCAACTGCATCCTCGAAACGGGCGACGACAGCATAGGGCTCAAAACGCTTACGGCAGGCGAACCGTGCGAAAACTTCGTTATAACCAACTGCGTTTTCCGCTCGCTCTGGGCCGGCATACGGCTGGGCCCCGAAACGGCGGCAGACATGCGCAACATAACCGTGTCGAACTGCGTTTTCGACAGCTGCAACGACGGTCTCAAAATACAGGTGTGCAACGATATTACTTTTGAAGATTTGCAATTTACCAACCTTTCGATGAAAAACGTGGTCCGCCCGATTTTTATGACGAACAATCATTTCAACATGAGCTGCGACGTAAAAACCGCGCGTCCCGCCTCGGGGAGACTGCGCCGCGTGCTGTTTTCGGGAATACACGCGGTGATGACAAAGCGCGAGGGAGACGCTCTGTTTGAAGGGTACAATGCCATAACCGGGCTTTTCAACGCGCCGATCGAGGATATAACGCTGCGCGACGTGCGCCTTATCGCCCACGGCACGGGCACAGCAGAGCAAGGCCGGCGCTCCGACGTGCCGGAACTGTTGGAATACCGCGTCTTTTACCCCGAAGCGCCGGCGTATAAGGGCGTGCTGCCGGCTGCGAATCTGTATATAAAGAATGCGGCAAACGTGCATATAGCCGACTGTACTTTTGACTGCGCCAATTTTGACGGACGGTACTCCGTATGCGCGGAAAATGCGCAGGGGCTTAAAATAACGGGCACAAAAACAAGTAACAGCGCCGGGCTGCTGCGTTATATCGAGTGCGACGGGCTCGAAACCGGCGGCTGCGCAAAAGACGCGGTCGAATTCACGCCCGAAGAAAGCAAAATCTGGCATGACAACATGGCGCAAATGAAAGCGACGGATGCAGTTATGGCAAGGGAAGCCGCGGAAATTGACAAAATCCGCAGCTGTGTGTGAGAATATAAACGGGGAGGGGGTTATGAATTCGCGATAGGCGAAAAACCCGGCAGTTCGCTTATTTTTTATCAAATGGATAGATAACGCAAATCAAACTCAAGACCCGTTTGAGTTTTTAATACATTCGTCAGGCATTGATTCGGGAGTTGTTTTTTTCCCATATAGCACTCGATTTTATTTGAATCTTGTTCTATATACCAGTGTTCGGTTATTTCCGAAGTGGCATAAAGGTTCTGTAAAAATGCCCTGTCATTTTCTGTATTTGATTCCGACCATACTTCAACGATAAGGTCCGGTTGCCCCGCCGTTCTCGTCTGTTTTTTGTTTTCAATATACGGATTGTCTTTAAACAGTATAAAATCCGGCTCAACGTGTTCCATTTCTGTTATATTTTCAAGAAAACGTTTTAAATCGGGAATAGCTTTTACATCGACCAAATCAAAGTTATTGGATGATTTTTTAGTCCCGTAAAACACCAGCGAGCATTGTTCTTGCGAAGCATAAAATTCCCCCGTTTCCACGCGGTTAAATATTCGGTTCATTAAAGTCGTCACAAGATTTCTATGTCTTCCGGTTGTACCCATATACATATAATTATCCATTTTATCACTCTCCAAAATATAAACTTTACGAGCTCGTCGAACATTTACCACGGAGCAGTTACAAGTCGCCGCATTTATGCGGGGGGTTCAATCTGACTGTATAGCTGGCATAGCGGTAATCGCCTTCTTTGACAACCAAGCCGTCTGCCGCAAGCTCTTGTAAAATCGTGCGGATGCGCCCTTGCGTCAACCCTGTGATTTTTGTCAATTGTAAAGTTGTCGCTTTACCATTTTCAGCTATGAAATTAAGAATTTGCTTTTTTCTATCGCTTATGTCAATCGACTGCCAATCAACTGCCGCAGTCGATTGACATTCGATTGACGTGGTTGTGTCATTGGTTATGAGCTCTGTTCCGCGTTCCGTAAAACGCACAATTTCAAGCTCGGCAAGATGCTCAAATTTCGCGCGGTCAATACACCCATCATTACCGTTTCGGGTAAAGAGCGAACCAAGCAGCAAATAATCGTTTGTCGTCATCGCGTTTAATCGCTCGTCATCAATTTTTCGTATGAAAGCCAGCATATCGCCGTCTATGACTTTTCCTTTGAGCGTGAGCATAACGAAAAAAGCATCCGAACCGCTAAAATCGGGCAAAGGTTTCGCTTCTTTTATCGCCGTTTCGTAAATTAAGTTCATACCCTGCCCGGAACGCTCAACCAACCCGCAAAGCCTGAAAATATTTGCGATAAGCCTGTTGCGGGCATTTTGCCTGTTTAAAATATTTTCAACCGTTATACCGTGCGGAAACCCGCCGGGACTTTCGACAACAAACCTGTTTTGGTACTGACGGACGAAAATGCTCCCACCCATTTGGTAATCACGATGGCTGACAGCATTCAGCACAGCTTCACGCACAACGTCTTCGTTGAACGTGGGTACGGGGTGACGATAAAGTTTATCGCGGTAATGCTGCTCGTCATTGCGAAGATTCACCAACTCCCAAATACGGTCGTCATAGCTGAAAAAGCCCTCTTGAAATTCTTCGCGCTGCGCGGCGGGACCGGCGGCTTCTTTTGAGCGGTATTCAAAGATTACTTCCGAATGGGGGAGCCGCTTTTGAAGTATTGCACGCTTGCCGAATAATATGAGCGCGGCGTAAGTTATACCTTTGTCGGTAACGGCGCCGCAATCACGGAGCAATTGTTCGTCGGAAAGGCTTATTATGCGCCTGTTCCGTGTATGGTCGCTCCACTTCATGCGGAATTTGTTTAAAGCCGCACTATCCAAGTCGGCGAGCGTAACATCGGCGCAAATTTCACTTGAAAAATCGTGCTCTAACTCAATGTATATTTTGCGTCGGACATCTTCCGGTATCGGAACAAGGCTGTCGCCGTCGCGCCACCAAGCTATGCCGTCAGCTTGAACGGGCAGACCCACCGGGCGGCATGCTACCTCAAAAACAAGAACACGCTTGCCTTCATGCTCATACAACTGAAAATCCACGCGAACGCGCAATTTATCCATCAAGCCCTTGCAAGTACGCTCCGGCTGTTCAAACGCATTACTGCCTACGACTTTGCGAGGACGCTTATCAGTTATGCCGAGAATAAATTTACCGCCGCCGCAATTCGCCAACGCACAGCAATATTTGACCGCTTCCCCGAAGTCATAGCGGGTTTTTGCTTCCTTAAACTCGAAGTGGTCGCCTTCGGTTGCGTTGAGAATTTCGTGTAATGTCATAT
>WQXD01000068.1 GCA_009785015.1 Oscillospiraceae bacterium
TAATTACGTTTTTATGCTATGCGAGACGCAAATGTTTATTAGGGGATATGATTAATTTCCGTGAATTTTTTGCAATTCTGTTAATAATAACGGAAGTGCTTCCGTAATCATCTCTAAAACAATCGAAAAATCAATCGTGCCGTAATTATGAAAAATTCTGTTCCTGAATCCGCGCCAGTCAACCCATTCAATATCGGGATATAATTCAGGAATATCGCTTCCCATATTTATGGCAATTTCGCCTATTTGTCCCAAAGGGTATAATAAACTGTATTGATATGATTTATCTGAAATCAGACGTTCTAAACTTATTCCTTTTGCTATTGATGAAGCGTCTTTGGCAAACATATACATCTTCTTAAAGCGTTCTTCATCTTGAATTTTCATAAATTATCACCCCATCTTTTTGAATATTGTCATACATAGCCGATGGATTTGTTATCTCAAGAATGTCGTACACATCAACCCTTACAGGCAATACATCAAGCAAATCCCCGCCTAAAGCAAATATTTTTCTGTTCCGCATTTTGCCGCCGCTTTCGACGACCAAATCGACGTCGCTTTTATCAGAAGCATCCCCGCGGGCATATGATCCGTAAAGTATGACTTTTTCTATCGGATACTTTTCGACAACAGGCGTAATATATGATTTAATTTCCTCTATTGATAACATTGGATCCCCTCCATTCATCGCTACAATTTTTTTATGTGCATAAATTTTTTTGCCTTGCGCAAATGTTTGTTTTCCATTTGTTCTATTTTGTCAATTTTTGATTCCGCATGATGCACCAATTTGTATGCCTGCATTCGGGGCAGGTCATCCATCGCACTTTATTGTCGCCGGTTGTAAAGAAAACTCGCCGCAGCGAGGGTTTGAAAACCGCGTCGCAGTTAGAGCAGATAAACTCGAAGTCTTTAAGCACTAAAAGCGAAATAATAACTCCGAAGACGGCGAAAAGCGCATACACTCCAAGCGCCCACCAAATACGCGACGTTATCAGCCATGCTAAAAACAAAAACTGTATGGAAATTCCAATCCCTACTGCAAGATAAATCAAAGCCAGTTTTTTTGTGTTGCGGGTTTTATTTTTCTTTTCCATAATGTGTTCTACGTCAATTATTGTATTTGCCGGGACAACGGCTTTGTCGCGGATGTTTTCTTTGATAATAATTATCATCTCTAACTGTTTCTGCCGCTCGTCAATCTCGCCGGAGAGCAATTTTACTTGTTCGTCAAGAAGTATCGTAAGTATTTTTTTCGATAATTCGCTCTCCATGACGCTTTTGATTGAATCCAGCGAAAGTCCGATTGCTTTCAACGCGCAGATAAGCCGCAGTTTGGTTAAGTCATCGCCGTTGTATATCCGCCTTCCGCCTTCGGTTAAGTCGGAAGGGTGCAATACTCCTTTCGCGTCGTAAAATTGAACCGTCCGTACAGACACATTACACAGCTTCGCCATTTCCCCGGTAGTGTATTTTGACATAGATTTCACCTCCTTGCTTCTATTATATATTATCACGTAACGTCATGAGCAATAGGTTACGCAAGGGGATTTTTCGCATAACGCAAGGGGATTTTTTACAAAAATTTACTTTTTGCCCTCGAACTCGCGTTAATTATTATTTTCTTCAATAGCCTCTATTGTCTTTTCGATTGCCTTTATCCATTTCGGCTCTGATTTTTCATACTGTGAACCGAATTCGACTCTTTTTGCTCTGACAAAGCTATTGAAAAAGTCATATAACCCGGCCCAGTTGAAAAACATGCCCTGATCTATGACCCTCGTCGAAAATATCAGGTCAAGCATTTCCTCGGATTCATTGTCGCGTGCATTTTTGCTTTTCAAGTTTATGTCATAATACGCCCTTGTCAGCGTATCGACAGATTCAGCCGCCCAAGCCTCGACTATCGCCCCCGTGCGTTCCAGATTCGAAGCAGTGACCGGAAGAGCCATACATGAAGCGTTTCCATACTGCATCGTATTGTAATATTTTTCTTGCGTTTCGTCCGATTTCGGAAGCGGCAATATGCCGAAATTGGCTTCCATGCTGCGCAGGTTTTTAACTATCTCTATATTGGTGATTAAATATAAACACCTGCTCTCAGCGAATGCGTTCGTCGTTATGTCAATCCAAACGTTCTCATATTTGCTTGTATAATCGTCTGCGTTGATATAACAGGTTTTATCTGTCATAAGATCGATTACTTTATCCAACGCGTATATCGTGCGGTCATTGTTCAATACAAGCGAGGGATAATCGTTTTCATCTTTTTCGACTATAAACTGCCCCGAAGCGGCAAATAAACAATAAGAACTTTCATACTGGCCTATCGCTCCCCATTGGTCTTCCGGGGTCAGCTCCCCGTCGCCGTTAAGATCTTTCGTCGCTTTTATGGCGTTTTCATGCAAAATATCTATCGTCCACTTGCCGTCTTTCACCATTTGGTAATGATCGGGCAAACCCATATCCCTGACTATCTCTTTGTTGAACAGGCAGACCCATGTCGCGTCGTTGGTCATTGTTGTAATATTGCCTACCCCGGCGTATAATTTATGACCGCTGGTCAAAGAATCGTTGGCAGTCTTGTTCCACCACGGTTTGTCAAAGTCCAGATACGGAACATTATATAAATTCAAAAGATAACCCTGCTGGATCATAGCCCCCGCACCGGTCAGGGTCGGAAACATAACGTCGAAGTCGTCGCTCCCGGACTTGATAAGTTTTTCCGAGAACCCCGAAACATCGCTTTGGCGTATTTCCGATATGTTTATATTAAATTTGTCTTCCAGCATCCTGTTCCTTCTGTACACCGCGTCGTTGACGGGTTCCCCGTTTTCGGCTTCCGCAAATACATCTACGCAATACCAGTATATCGTCCAGCCCTCCCTGACTATCGCTTTGAACTCATAGCCCCCGCAATCCATTTCGGGTACATCATATGTAATTTTTTCCGTCGCAGTATTTTCGGGGTCGCCCTGTGCGTCTTGATTCCCGCCCGCCCCGTCGTTTTTTGATTTGTCCGAACTGCCCGGATCATTTCCGCCGCATGAAATCAATATGCCCGGCAGAATCATGAGCATGATCAAAAAAAATGATATTAACTTTAAACTTTTTTTCATGATTAAATCTCCTTGTTTTTAAATTAATATTTTATTTATCAAATTCAAGAATTTTATTTAAATCTTCATAAAGTTTTTTGGAAAACGCCTGCGCCCCTTTGTCGTTTAGATGTCCCCAATCGGAATAACACGTGGCGTCATTATTTATTGAGGATTCTAAATCCGTATTATAATTCAAAAACGGTATGTTATAATCCTTGGCAATCCCGTTGATCATATCTGTCATCTCGTCAAATTGCGGGGCGTCCCTCCCCGGAAGATATTCGGGAGTCATGAAGAATACTACCGGTATACCCTCGTTTTTAAATTGTTCCAGCAGGGATATAAAAGAATTTCTTTCCGTATCCAGCGATCTTTTGCCGCACCTCGCCTCTCCGGCAGACCAACCGCCAAACTCTTGTTCCCACGGGACATAACCTTTATAAAACGCGCTCAATACAAAACCGTCCGGAGTACGGTAATATTCTCTCTTTTCTTTTTCTTTCTTTTCGGGAATGCCGGATTCGGATTCAGATTCAGGGTCACTCTCTTCTTTCTTTTCGGGGAAAATCAATTCAATAAATCTTGTCCTCGACGAAAAAACAGAAAACCTGTTTGTCACATACGTTATGATTGCGTCTACGTCATACCACTTGCCCTGATATTTATATACCGATGAAGTTGAAGAAGATTCGTCGTAATATCCGTAGTATTCGTCGTCTTCGCCGCCGGAGTCGGAATTTGACGCCGGATCGCGAGAGACCGCCCGCAGGTACGGGAAGTCAAACTCAGGCCTGCGCCACAGCCAGTTTGTGTCGAACATAAACCAATCTACGCCGAATAAAACCGCTTTGGGTTTCACATAACGGTTCGCTTTGAAAACATCGTTATACCACCATACATAATATGACGGATTGGAGCCATTCAACGCGAAATTAAAAAACTTTTTACCGGATTTTTCAAACGCCTCGGGCGTTACGCCGTGCGTAGTGTGTGAAGTTCCGATAAAAATATAGTCGGCGTTTACTCTCTTTTCGTATATTTCCTGAAACTGGCCGTCATAATGGTTTTCCATCGGATAATACGCATTTGCGCGTTCATAATCTTCCCTGTCGCGCTGCGCTTCTTCTTTCGCGCGCTGTTCGGCGTGTTCAGCTTCGATAAAATCCGTCATTTTTGCATTCAGCCAATAAAACGCCAGAAACACAAGCGCGATTACCGTCATCAATTTTGCGGCAAATAAAACAACTTGCATTATATTTATTCTGTCTTCTTTTAAATTGCTTAATTTATCAGGATCAACCGCGTTCATTTTATTTTATTCCTTTCAAAATAATATTTTTTCATTAAAACTGGAAGTAAATAAACGATTTATTTTCATACGCCCCGAAAACCAAAATCAGGCATACAAGCAAAGCGTATACCGGCAGTCTCACAAAAACGGGGACTTTTCCGATCACTGTTCTGAAATCTGATTTCCTGCATATAAAATCCATTGCCAAAAGCAATATTATGCAAAAAATCGAAACATATAAATTCTGGCGCGGTATCCCCGAAAATAACTCCGCGGTTTTATTTATCGACTCAAATTTCGGCAACCCCGAAAATACATTTTTCAGAATATAAAGCGCGTCTCCGAACGAGTCGGCGCGGAATAATATCCAGGTTATACAAGTTATACAGAAAGTCAAACAAACAGATAAAAATGTTTTTATAAAATTCAGCTTGCCTAAATTTATAAAATCCGATATTTTCTTTTTGATATTTTCCATGAGTTTATCTATTATTATCAATATCCCGTGCAAAAATCCCCAGATTATAAAAGTAAAACTTGCCCCGTGCCACAATCCGCTTATCGAAAACGTTATAATCTGATTCAGGCACCATCTCGGGCGGCTCACCCTGTTCCCCCCGAGCGGTATATATATATAATCCCTGAACCATGTCGAGAGTGAGATGTGCCATTTTCGCCAGAAATTTGTTATAGAATCCGCAAAATACGGCATGTCGAAATTTTTCATCAGCTTAAATCCCATAATCTGCGCCGCCCCTATCGCTATATCAGAATATCCGGAGAAGTCGCAGTATATCTGGAAAGCAAAGAATATCAAGGCTATGTAAATCGCCGCGCCGCCGAAATCCTGCGGGGATTTATATACGGCGTCCACAAAAATCGCGAGATTGTCCGCGATGAGGATTTTTTTAACCATCCCCCACAACATCATGCGTCCGCCCTGTGAAATATTCAGATAAGTGAGATAATGCTTTTCTTTGAACTGATTCATCAGATTCGCCGTTCTTTCGATAGGACCCGCGACAAGCTGCGGGAAAAACATCAAAAACAATGTATATGTTACGGGATTTCTTTCGACCTTTACTTTGCCTTTATATACGTCTATCAAATATCCTATGCCCTGGAAAGTGTGGAACGATATGCCTATCGGCAGGATTATATCCGGAAGGACGATTGCGTTCATACCCATTTTTAATCCGAAAAAGTTTATTATCCCTGTCGTAAAATAAGCGTATTTGAAATATACCAGCACCGACAGGTCTATAACAAGAGGCAGGATAAAAAATAATTTTTTCAGCTTTGGGTTATCCCTGTACTTTTCGATAAAAAACGTCCCCGTATAATCGACAAACCCGTCGATTATAAGTATAAAAATATACACCGGGATAAACGACATGTAAAAATAACAGCTTGCGAGCAAAAGAAACCAGTTGCGCACTTCAAGTTCTTTCGTCCGTATTTTTAATTTAAACGGCAGAAGAAAATATATAATTACGACCGTCGGAAAAAATAATATGAATTCTATTGAGTTAAATAACATAACGCGCCTTCCGTACTTTTATTATTTTTATTTTATTATATATTATACATAAAAAAACTCAAAAAATCAAGTGATTTCTTTATATAATATTCTTGACAAAATAAACCGTTTGTGCTATATATATTATAACAAATCAAAATTCACAATAAATAATAAAGGGGATTTTTATCATGTATGACGCGAGTTTGGGAAAATATTGCGACCACACCGTTTTGCGGGCTTATACGAAACAAGACGTCGTAAAACTTTTTTGCGGCGAGGCGAAAAAATACGGAGCGGCAAGCGTGTGCGTCAATCCGATTCATGTCGCGCTTGTCAAGGGGGAGCTTTCCGGCACGGAAATAAAAGTATGCACAGTCATAGGATTTCCGCTGGGGGCCTCTACTCCGGCGGTAAAAGCCTATGAGGCGGCGGACGCGGTGCAAAACGGGGCGGACGAACTTGACATGGTCATAAATGTCGGCGCGCTGCGCGACGGAAACGACGCGCTTGTGTCGGAGGATATAAGCGGGGTAGTCGAAGCGGCAAAGGGACGGCCTGTCAAAGTCATCATTGAGACGTGTTATCTCAGCGACGATGAAAAGCGCCGCGCCGCAGCTCTCTGCCAAAAAGCAGGCGCGGCATATGTAAAAACGTCGTCGGGATTCGGCACCCGCGGGGCCACGGTCGAAGATATCAGGCTCATTCGCGAGGTCGTGGGAGACACCATGAAAATCAAAGCGTCTACGGACATCAACACGCAGGAGGACGCCAAACGCATGATAGAAGCAGGAGCGGACAGGCTCGGCTTGTCAAGGGTTGTGCAGGTTGTCGAAGGGGATGCAAATATGCCGAGCGCTTCGGCGTATAACAAGCCTCCTAATTATTAGGGTAAAAATATGTATTATATAGCCATTGAAATAGGAGCCACGAAAATGCAGGCGGCGCTGTGCCGAAAAAACGGAGCCGTAATCCGGCTGTGGCGCGGGCGCGTGGATATATCAGCGGGAGCCGAAGGTATACTTGCCTGGCTGGACGGCGTCGTTTCTGAAATTATCGAATTCGGCGGATACGATAAAAAACCGGAAGGTATCGGCATAGGTTTCGGGGGAATCGTCGAAAAAGACACAGGCAGTATAGCCATGTCCGTGCAGGTGCAAGGCTGGGAAGGCGTATCGTTGAAGAAACGGTTTGAAGAACGATTCGGTTTGCCGGTGCGCGTTGAAAACGACACCGTATGCGCGGGACTGGCGGAATACCGGCTGGGTTCGGGCAGGGGAGCGGAGAGTTTTTTCTACACGAATATCGGCAGCGGTATAGGCGGCGCGCTGTTTATCGGCGGTCAGCCCGTTCTGGGGCAGAAATCGGGCGCGGCGTATTTCGGGCATACCTGGGTTCCCTCATGGGATATACCCGGCAAGCCGGAAAAAATAGAAAACCTGTGTTCGGGTTTCGCCATAGAGCGCAGGCTGCAAAGTTTCGGGTATGTGCCAAAAGATTCCCTGATGGCCGAGTTTGCAAAAACGGATGAAATCGACTGCCGGACACTGGGTAGAGCGGCGAATTCGGGCGACGCGTTCGCGCTTCGCGAAATCGACAGGATAGCGGAAAGTTTCGGGCTGGGCATCGCCAATATTCTCACGCTTTTCCATCCGGAGATAATAGTGATTGGGGGAGGCGTTTCAAATCTGGGAGATTTGATTTTAAACCCGATACGCAAATATGCAAAGCATTACGCTTTCGAGCCGTGCAAAACGGGATTTTCCATATTGCCGTGCGGTTTTACGGAAGACGCTGTACTGATTGGAGCCGCGATAATGGCGGCGGAAAGAATTACGGGGGTAAATTTATGACTTCAAGAGAACGGGTAGTTTGCACACTTTGCCGCAAGGGCGCGGACAGAATGCCGATAGACTTCGGCGGAACCGGCACGACGGGAATAAACGCCGTCGTATACAACGGCGTCAGAAAACTGCTCGGAATTGATGGCGGTACGATAAAAGTCAGGGAAGTTTTGTCGCAGCTTCCCGAAATAGAGCCGGAAATGCTCGAGGCGATGCGCGGGGATGTCGTGGTTCTTTGGAGGCAGGCCCCGTGCCTCGGGTTGCCCGTGACGGGCTTTAAAGCGGGGACTTTGTCCGACGGGACCCCGTGTTTGATGCCGGATAACTTCAATACGCGAGACGACGAGCGGAAAAACACGGTTTTCTGTAAAGAATACGGCGGCCGCGACCTCGTGCATCCGTACAAAAGGGACGTGGGTTCCGAGGCTTATGATTACGGAGTCCCCGTCAGCGTCAGACCGGCCGGTTATCATGCGTTTGCCAGAGTTTATCACCCTTTAAAGGGCGTGGATACCATCGACGAATTGCGCAAATTCGATTACCCGGAAATGGACGTGATCGAACTTGATTATCTCCGGCATGAAGCGCGGCGCTTGCAGTCGGCCACGGATAAAGCCGTGTGCGGGGTTTTCTGCGGCAACATTTTCGAATTGGGGCAGCTCTATTTCGGATATGAAGATTTCTTCGTCAATTTGATTTCGGAAGAAAAACTCATGGACTATTATTTTGAAACGCGCATGGAAGTCATGATGCGCGATCTTGAAAAATATATGGACGCCGTCGGGGATTATATACAAATCATACAGTTCACCGAGGACCTCGGGACGCAATCGTCGCTGCTCATACCGCCTTGGCTTTACCGCTCGAAAATCAAGCCCCTGCACCGCCGTATGTTCGACTATATCAAAAAAAATCATCCCGGAACGGCGATACTGCTTCATTCGTGCGGGGCGGTGTCCCCGCTTATCCCCGACTTCATTGAAATCGGCGCGGACGCCTTAAATCCCGTCCAGATAACCGCAGCCGGAATGGAGCCCGAAAAACTGAAACGGGAATTTGGAAATGATATAGTATTTTGGGGCGGCGGAGTGGACACCCAAAAAACGCTGTGCCTTTCAGGCGTGAACGAAGTAAAAAGCGAGGTTCGGCGTTTGGTCGAAATTCTTTCAGGGGGCGGCGGTTATATTTTTTCGCAGGTACATAACGCCGAGGCTTCCGTGCCGCCTGAAAATCTTTTAGCGGCGTTTTTTAAAGCGTGGGAAATGACAAAATAGCCTAAAGCGGGAGTTGAAAAGCTTCTTCCATCGCCCTGAAATTTTCCGGCGTGATTCCCAAAGCGGCGCTGTCTTCCGGAATGATGCCGATGAGACCGCCGCTTTTATGCAAATGTTTTCGGTAAAGCCGTATTTGTTCGCGGATACCGGTTTCTTTTCCGCTGATTGCCGTCGACTGGTAGCTCGGCGGGCAGGCGAAGCAAATCCGTCCGCCGAATTGATTTCCCATGGCCTCTATGCCGTTTATGTCCGGCTGACCGGGATTTATTATATCAAGCCCGATTTCTGTCAGATCTTCGATTATGTCGAAAATATATCCGCAGGAATGCAAATATACCTGAAGCCCCAGACTGTGCGCCAATTCTATCGATTCTTTGTATCTGGGCTTGAAAATTTCACGCCACAAAGCGGGGGATATAAACAGAGAACTCTGGCTTCCCCAGTCGTCAGCCAGCCCTATCGCGCAAAAACCGTATTTTGCCGCCTGACGTATAATTTCCCGTTCAAACTCAAAAACCATATCCGTCAGCGCCAGTAAGTTTTCGCCTTCAAGATAAAAATCCTCGCATATATTTGAAAAGCCCCTCAGCATGGAAATGACGGCGAACCCGCTGAGCGTAAAATTCGCCTTGTAATACCTGTCGCTTCCGTACCGGTCCATGATTTCGGGGACATGCGCGAAACGGCCGGAATCGCGGGCGTCCGGCATTTTGAATTTTGACAGCTCTCCCCAGTCTTTTATCACCGGACATTCGGGCTGGCCCATCAGCAAGCCGTCGTTTAGATTCGCCCATTTAAAGCCCCATTCGGACATATTTTTTTCGGGTCCGGTGAAATGCCTTACCACCGGTATATTTATGATATCCGATTTTTCGAGGCTGTACGCGTACAAAAGCGGTATGCGTTCGGGGCCTTGTCCGGCGACTGCCTTCAATACCGTTTCTTTTCTTCCATCCATTTAATATGACCCAACTTTCTTGGCGAGGTTTATAATTTGTTTTAAATTATCGAAGCTTATATTTGCGGGCAAAGAGTGATCCGCCGCGAATATATAGCCGCCGTTTTTCATCAGTACGGGCAGTTTTTCCGTGATTTCTTTTGAAATCACATCCCAGTTTGTCCATTTTAGCGCGTCAAACCCGCCGTGCAATACCAATTTGCCGCCGTATTGTTTTTTCAAAAGCAGCGGATCCATCCCGGCCTTGTTTTCAATCGGGTGATACGCGTCAAATCCCACGGACAAAATTTCCGGCAGCAGCTCCATTATATACCCGCACGAATGCAGCCTTACTTTGATATTTTTGTTTTTTGCCCAGTCCACGGCCATTTGGTGCGTGGGTTTTATTATTTCGCGGTACATTCCCGCCGAGAAAAAAGAAGCGAATTTATAACCCATATCGTCTCTTATATTCAGCATATCGAACGTATATCCCTTATCCCAGGCCATATCCAGTAATTGAAGATTGACTTTGAGGCAGTGTTCCAGCATATCCTTGCAGAACTCCGGATTTTCGGCCATATATATCAAAAACCGCTCCATGCCCACTACGTATGAAGTGAGCTGGTTGAAAGCGAAGAAAACGTCGCCCAGCAGCCAGTGTCCCTCTTTTTGCCATTTTTTGTAATTTGCCTTCAAATGCGCCCATTGGATTCTGTCCGGTTCGGGCGCGATCCTTTCTTTCGCCTTGTTCCACGAATCCCAGTCCACGATGGAATAATCCAAAAATTCGGGCGTGCTGTCCGTATGTTTGAAATTCCGGCACACGCAGCCCCATTGTGTCCGGACGGTGACGCTGTTTTCATCCTCGCAGATCGTTTCTGTCGGAAAACGCGGAGAAACATCGGGGATAACTCTCGATACATGATCGACGCCGAAATAATCCTCATAACTCACGTCTTCCGGCATACCTTCCGAGCGCCACCGCCGGAGCGCGCCGTCCCAGGGGAAATCCCACATGGGAACCCTGTCCGCTTCTTTGTGTTCGAATGCCATTTTAAACCGTTCTTTTGAAGTCATACGGTTTTCACCTCGTTTTTTTGTATAAAAGAACCGCTGTCTGCCGCCGTCCGTCCAGCGAAACTGTCAAGCCTTCATCCATCAGGCTTCTTCCGGAAAAAATCTCTTTGTTTGCTTTTTGAAGGTCGGCAACTTCATATTCCGCTGTTTGCTCAAGGCCGTACAGCTTGAAATTCATGGTTTCTTCCGGAGCGTTTTCGCGCCGGAATGCCTGAATAAATCCTTCGCCGGTTTCCGGCGTGTCGAACTGCCATGCCATCCATACGTCGCCGGAGAGGCTGTATTCGGTCAGCTGATAAAAATCGCCGAAAAAATTATCCGCGACTGCCCGCCATATACGCAGCGTATCATGCAGCTTTTCCCAATCGACGGACGAACGTTTGATTTCGTCGCTGTAATTGTATCCAATGCCCATGGCGGGGCATAAATGGCTTAAAAAAGAATACCTGTCCTCGAAAAAGCAGCCGGTGCCGTAATACGGAACCCACATGGCAAGTCCGTATGTATGCCCCTGATTGCCCGAAAACATATCGGTTTGCGGCGGAACCGCCGGTTCCTGAAAGTCGCTTCTCAGGAGCGGGAAGGCGCGCCTCAGCGTTTCCAAATCGATTCTGCGTCCTCCGGAAGCGCATGTATCGATAATGATCCCGGGATGATTTTCGTGTATACTGTCCCAAAATTTCAAGAGTCCCTGCACATAAAGATTTTCGGTCATTCCGGTTCGGCCGGGCGCGTCCGCAAATTGCCAAAAACCAAGCGGGTCTATATTGAAATCCTGACGGTACACGTCTATGCCGTTCTCCGCGATGAACCGGTTGATATGCGCCGTGAGCCATTTTTGAGCTTCCGGATTGCCCAAGTTCAGCAAATGATTTTCATCCGAGCTGTTTTTCATTATGAGCCACTCGGGATGTTCTCTGTAGAGCTCGGAATCCTTGAAAACCCTCTCCGGTTCAAACCACAGCACAAGCCCCATGCCTTTGGCGTGCGCCATATCGGCCACGGCTTTGATGCCGTTCGGAAAACGCGTTTTGTCGGCTTCCCATGTGCCCGTTTTGCCCCAGTTGCCCTCGCACGGATACCATCCCGCGTCCATCCACCAGTAGTCATGCTTGAAATTATGATCGGCATAAGTGCCCATCGCGTCCCTTTCGGTTTTTTCGGATTGTTGAAGTCCCATGCAAATAGAAGACATAGGGCCGAAAAGTTTCCCGTTCGGCCTTGGAATATTGCATTCCGTCATAAAACGCCTCCACATATTCTGCGCTTTGAAATCGCCGCCTTCGTAAAACATCAACACCGAAAGCGGCGTTCTTATCTCTTCGCCGGGCAGAAGTTTCATATGCGTAGAGGCTTGGCCTCCGAGGATTTTTATTGTATCATTTTCGCACGAAAACTCCGCCGCCCATTGGCCGGGCCATCCGATTACGGCCAGAACGCCCTCTCCGCCCCAGGAAATATTGAAATACGGAAAAGCGGTGGTATTGGTGGGCCTGCCGCCCGAAGGCTCCGATTTATAGTTTCCGATTTCGCTGAGGTTTACGGTGATCGGCTTAAAACTCGAAGCCGAACAATCGTCGCCTCTGATGGTTTTTATCACAAACGGCGATTTTTCGTTTTTATCGTTTTTATCATTTTTTTCAAATGAAACGTCAAGCCCCTGAATATTTTCGATTACGGGCGTTTCAAGCGTTCCGCAGTTTTTTAAATATACGGTCCACTCGATCGCGGGGTATTTTATATACTCCGTGACAATACATATCACATTCAGCCCGCTGTCCGGGTCCGACCACGAAAATTCGGATTTTATCCGGTCCGGTTCCGGAAATGATGTCTTTGTTGTAAAAATCCAGTTTTGAATAAATTCGCAGACTTTACGGCCTCCGTATGTAAAACCAAACGGCAAACGCGAAAAATCGTCCGAAAAATGTTCTTTCGCCCAAATATCCCTTTTTCTTATCATTACAACCCCTCTTTTTCTTTAATCAATAAAATTCAATGGTGAATATAATCCATCATTTTTTTTGCGTTTTCAATCGCTTCTTCTTTCGTATGCCCGTGGCTGCCCAAAAAAAGCCCGAATTTGCCTTTGAATTTTTTTATGAGCTCCCAATTGCTTTCGCTGCGGTTCCATACTCCTTTTCCGGTCAGCGCTTCTTCTATTTTGTCATGGTCGTTATATGCGGGGTAGGCGTCGAACCCCATGAATCCCGTTGTTTCGCTCATCGCTTTCAACTGCCAGTCGTGCTTCATGCAGCAGTGATATATGATGCCGCCGTATTTGCGCGACAATATCTCGTTATACGGCAGGAAAAATTCTTTCCAGACAGGCGTTGACACAGTTACCATGACGTCGTCGCCTACGCCCGCGCCGCGCGGCGGATACCCGCCGCCTCCCGTATCCCCGATAACGCCCCAAGCGTTCCTCGCGGTTTCCATTTGTATTTCATCCACTTCTATGATCGCTTCCGTCACCAATTTCAACAGATGACGCACGGCTTCCGGGCAGGTGTAAATGCCTTCGAGCATGTCTTCATAGTGCCATACAGACGTCGCTATGCTCCACGGTCCCGCATTGTCGCTTATGGAAATGGGGATTTTCCCCTGCGTCGCTTCGTTGAAGAACTCGATGCGGTCGAGGATGGCTCCGAGCCGGCCGCTTCTGTATAAATCCGGCTTTTCGATTTTTTGCACATCGCCGGCGTCATGCACGGCGGGCTCGAAATGTGGCTGGATACCGGTTTGCATTACCATTTCCGCGCCGAACGCCGTGGCTATCGGCCCGGTCCCGAAATGAATGAGATTCAAAGAGGGGAAACTGCCCGGCCCGGTGGAACCGGCTTCGAGCATTTCTATTTTTCGTCTGGCAACGCGCAGCTGCACTGCCAAATCGTATTCGGCATCTTCCACCATGCGTTTGGGTTCGAAAACAAGACCGTCTTTGCCGTAATCGGAATCGTCCCAATTTATGGTGATACAGGGATCCTCTTGATTCCAATTCTTGCCTTCCCATACTTTATGCTGCTGCAGCTTCGCCTTGACGACCAATTCATGGGGGATTTCGGGAATATCAAATTTTTTCATA
>WQXD01000069.1 GCA_009785015.1 Oscillospiraceae bacterium
CAATATCAGCCATTTATCCCTCCGGGGCGTGATAATATTTTTACAAGATGCCGTAAATCTTCGCTTCTTACGACTTCACAAAAACCCCTCGCAAAATAAAAATGCGGCGCTTCATCATTATCATCCGAAAATCTTGTGTGAATTTGATTAATCCCCTTTGCGCTTGCGTATTCTTCAACGGCGAGTAACAGCGCGCTCGCAATACCTTGCCTTTTCATGCCGGGTTTGACATACAGACGCTTTAACCACATATCCGTCTCAGAAAACGTATTGGTTCCAAGCATACCAATCACCCGATCATCGTTATCTACCGCAATATAAAACATTTCATTTTTATCCAGATAACTTTTCTGTATGTCAAGCACATCTTCGTTTAATCGCGGTGCCTTTCCTTTGGCGTCTTTCGCTAAAAGCAAGCAAAATATCGTATCATCTCTGTATTCTTTTTGAAACGGTATTATTCTGAAAATATCTTTGCCCCCTATCGATAATCAAATTCGAATTTGATATCGTCCCCTGTTTCTTGTGATAAAAATTTCATAAACAAAGCCTTCGGATGGTTTTGTTCGCTGTCAATATCCGGCGAGGCGTTATTTACTTTTTTCAGAGTATCGCTTATCACTCTATATCCGTATTTATCGGCCCAGTCAAAGAATTGGCTGTAATTGGGATTTGTCCATTCCCCACTCGTCACTCTTTCCCCGGAGTCATTTATCACAAGAATCTCAGAGGCAGTATAATATTTTGCCAATGCGGCGAAAAGCCCGGAATCCCATACATAAGGCGAACTATAGTATTGATACGGCGCAGAAGCGGACGTGGTGAAAAGATGTCCCAATTCATAGCAGGCAACCGAGGGAAATCCCGCGTTTATCATGCTCAAATGCCCCGCAAACAGACTTTCTTCATAAAAAGTTTCATTTGTCCAGGGGTCAGCCCACGAATTGAAAGCAATCTTATCCCCGTAATATTCATAACCGCTTCCGGGATTCCATTTTTTCGGCACGGCGTGATAGACGACCTCTTTCGGAAAATCATATTTCGGGAAAAAGTCAGCCAGCTTTTCATAAACCGTTTCCGCGCCGTCAAAAAATTTTTGGATATGCCCGTCGGTGAGTTCATATTCTTCAAATATTTCTTTTCTGATACACAGTACGCTCTTTTTGTATGAAAACTCATATCTGCCGTATTTTCCGTTATATGTTTTGATCAATTCATTTTCGTTGTTTACAAACAATGTCACGCCGGCAAGCGTCAATACGGGAATTAATATGCATACCAAAATTACCGGCGCGTATTTTTGTATTTTGGGATTATCAAAGAAAGCGGATTTTTTTATTCTTTGATAGAGCATATGTGAAATAAATATCAACAGCAGCGCCCACACGACGTAAACTGCGCTCAATATCATTTTCACCGTCATATCCCCGGTGAAAACGGATATAAAAGTCTCGAAAAAACCGCTTATCATCGCGCTGCGGATAAACAAACTCAAAAAAAACATCAAAGACGGCGCAAGAATGACCAATATCGATTGGCGCTTTTTGAAAATAAACGGGAAACGATATAAATCTCCGGCAAACGCCACGCAATACAAAACGGGGACGGAGGAAGTCAGGGCAAACTGCGTGAAAATAAATATCCATTCATTCGCATAAGACATTTTAAACCCGCTTGAATACGAAGATAATACGACTTTGCCGTACAGTATTTCCTCCGGCATGAATATGTGCAAAAAACAGCACAATCCCGCAAGAACAGTCGCTGCAAGCGCAATCCATTTGAGCGCGCCCGCCCCGAATTTGGCGCGCAGTATGACGGCAGGTACGCAGGGGATTACAGCGTATAGGAACAGCAAAAATAACTGATCCAATTGTAAGAGCTCGGAAAATTGAGATAAAAAAAAGAATCTGATCGGATAGACAAAAGTCAAAATGCCGATAGAAAGATAAATTATAAACGCAATTATTCCTATTTTTCGTTTTTCACCCATAAATACCCTCCTATTCGCTTATGTACAACTCCCCCGCTTCAAAAATCCCCCGGCCGAAACCGGGAGATTTCTGTTATCCTCGTCAAATCTTGCCTATTTTACCGTTTTTCTCTTTTTCGAAAGCGCGAAAAGCGCCGCCGGCAAAACCAAAATCAGCGCGAAAAGCGCCGCCAAAGTGTCGCCCGTGGCGGGCGCGGCCGGAGCAGGCGCGGGCGCGGGCGCCGTGGCTTCGGGAGCGGGTGCGGGAGTTTCTTCTGCGGGGGGCGCTTCCGGCACTTCTTCGATTGCCGGAGGCGGAGGAGGCGCGGCCAAAAGATTCATCGTAAAGGCGTTATCGGCCAAACCCCAGGGATTTTCGCTGGATTCCAATCTGGTTCCCCAACAGCCGTCCACGCAGCAGTAAAATATATTTATATCTATCGGCATACCCGGAGCCGGCTTTAAGTTGGTGCCGTTTATATCAATTTCGCTCCACGGAATCAGATATTCCGCCGACCAGCTGTTCCCCTTGACGGCAAATCCGCCCGTCACGGGGATTTCGCCGTCGTCCGCAGTTCCCATGCCGAGCGCGTTGCCCGCGACGTTGTCGCGCGTGACGACCACCTTATCGTCGGTGCCCACAGTGAAAGTAAAGAAATATCCGTTGTTTTCCGGAACTTCGGCTATATCGAACATATTTCCGGGGTTGATGCTGATCTGGGGGCGGTCGGCGTTGTCGCCGTGCGTGGTCCTGGTCTCATTTTTGACTTCCAGCGGCAAATTGTTCGTGTCAAAAGCCACGATGAGGCCGCTTTCATTCCAGGCGAAATAGAAATCCACGGGCCCGCCCCAATCGCCCGCCCACACATGGGAAATATCCTCACTCAGGGCGAGTTTCGCCGAATAATCGCCCGGGGTGATATTTCCGTCGAGAACCGGATTTTCGTAATACGGAATGTCGAACGCTATTTTCGATGCCGGAAACGCGTATACACCCACGCACAGCGGCATCATCAACGCCAATACAAGCGCCGCGATAAAAATTTTTTTCATGCTTTTTTTACTCCTTAAAATTTTTTTGTTTTTGGATTCGCTTCATCATTATGCCATATTTATCATTATACGCCGTTTATTTTTTTTGTCAATACATTTCGCGAAATTTTTTTATCCGTTTTCAAGCCGGGCGCATTCGCCTGCAGTCAGGGAGATATCGACTACCGCGGCTGTTTCGGCGAGTTCCTTTTCGCTAGCGGCCCCCACTATGGGAAACACATTCAAAGGCTGGGCCAGCAGGTACGCCAGGGCTATCTGCGGGATTGAGAAGCCTTTTTCCAGGGCAAGCTGCCCGGCGCGCTCAAGCCTCGCGAAATTGACTTCGTGGGCATACGCCTTAAGCGCCGCGCCGTCCAGCACTTCTCTGTAGTTTTCGCGGGTGGTCTTTCCGGAGAGCATACCGCGCCCGAGGCTCGAATAGGCGAACACCGGCATGCCGGTCCCCTGATAGAAAGCGCGGCCCGCTTTGCCTATCTCGCCGCTTATAGTCACGCAGCCCGGCCCCCAGGGATCCTCCACCTGTTCGCACAGCCCGTAATTCGGGCTGCTCACCGTCATTTGCGTCTGCTTTTTCGCCGATGCGTACATGTTGGCCTCGGCGATGCGTTCATGGGTCCAGTTTGAGCCCCCGAACGCCCTTATGCGCCCCGCCTCGAGGTGGGATTGCAGTATGTCCATAATCGGGCCCACGTCTTTTTCGGGGTCGTCGCGGTGCAGAAGATAGGCGTCTATATAGTCTGTCCGCAGGCGGTTCAGGGATTCCGTCAAATCTGCCGTTATATCGGCGGGGTTGACTTTTGACCTGCCGTCGGGGTGGGCGCCTTTTGTTATGATGTAGACCTGTTCGCGGTTTTTTCTCTCCTCCATCCACCGGCCCACGGCGCGTTCGCTGTCCCCGCCGCCGTACACATAGGCGATGTCGAAAGAATTTATGCCGACTTGCATGGCGTCGTCGAGCAGTTTCGCGGACTGCTCATAATTTTTTAATCCGATTATCATGGTGCCCATGACAATCTGCGACAAAGGCTTGTCGTTTCCGGGCAATTTTACTGTTTTCATACTTTACTTCCCTTCCTTGAAAAATACGGTGTCGGCGTCGGATTCAAACGGGTAGCGCAAGTTGTTGGTGTACCTTATCTCATCCAAGCACTTCATCACTTCCAGCGTTTCGTCGAGGGGCATCACCGGCGATTCGAGCAGGTTTTTGTCCAAACAGTCCATCACTTCCATCGCCTCGTACTGGAAGCCGCCGTCGCCGAACGGCAGTTTTATTTCCTTGAATCCGTCTTTGTTGTTCAACAAAATGGTGTCGCCGCACCAGTACGGCGAGAGCTTGATTGAGCCTTCTTCGCCGTATATCAGCGCTTCCTGCGGCGTATTGAGCCTGATCGCCGACAGCGCGAAGGCGCTTTTTTTGCCCTTGTACCCCAAAAGCGCCGAGGCGATTTCATCGACCCCCGTGGAGCCTACGGTGATCTGAGAGCTGATGGTTTCCGGAGGTCCGCCGAAAATCATATTACAAAAGGAAATATTGTACACGCCCACGTCCAAAAGCGACCCGCCCGCCGTATCCGGCGAGAACAGGCGGCCTTCCGGATTTACTCCCGCGCGGAAACCGAAATCCGCATTTACATGCCGCACTTCACCGATGGCTCCCTGTGATATGAGTTCCATGGTCTTTTTTATGTGGGGCAGAAAGCGCGTCCACATCGCCTCCATCAAAAAAACCCTGTTGGATCTCGCGCAGTCTATCATCCTGGCGGCCTGCGCCGCGTTTGCGGCGAAGGGTTTTTCGCAGATCACCGCTTTTTTTGCGTTCAGGCATTTTATCGCCGCTTCCTCGTGATGGGGATGCGTGGTGGCGATGTAGATGATATCGATTTCGGGGTCCGCGGCCAATTCGTCGTAACTGCCGTATGCTTTGTTTAAATTGTATTTTTTCGCGAAGTCTTTTGCCCTGTTCAAATCCCGCGACCCCGCCGCGCAGGGCACGGCGTTTGGCAGCGCGCCGAGCCCTGTCATGAATTTATTCGCGATGTTTCCGGGTCCGAGTATGCCCCATTTGTAATCGCCCATTTTTTATCCTCCGTTTGTGATTTATGTGTAATATTTTTAAATATTATATCACGCGGAATTTAAAAAGTCAATCGGATTTTTTTAATAAATTTTCAAACCAGCGCGGCGCGTCCGGGATCGGCCGGCAAGCTCTCCAGCAAATTTTCAAATCGCCGTCAAGAAGCTGTACTTCCTGGATCATATCGGTGAATTTTTTTTGTGAGCCTTCCGGTTCGATCAGATACGAACCCCTGCTCGCCCCCCCTTGTTTTATATAGTCGAGCATTGCGCCCAAGTACACATACTGCGAAATCAGCAGGTCCCGGTTTTTGAGCGCCCCGGAAAGCTCCCCGATGTTTCCTATTTTTACGTCGTTCCAGTAATTTTTGTATTTTTCTTTTGCTTCGCGCATAGCCGCTTCGATGGAGTCCGCTTCGCGGATATGCGCCGCGTGCTTGCTCATCGTTTCGCCGATTTTGGTTTTCGTTTCGGCGACGTTTGAACCGCCTGAAATATCGGAGGCAATTTTGTTTATACTGCAAATCAAGTCGTTTGCTTCGGATATATCAAATATGTCAGAACCGTCGCCGGCCGTCGCGCGCGTCACACATTTCATCGCCGCCCTTTGGCTTCCCACCTGCCCGGAATTCAAGGCGCTTCCCCCGGGACGGTATATCCCGTGGCTGCCGTTTACCTCGCCCACGGGGAAAAATCCCCTTATATTGCTCTCCCACCAAATGTCGCCGCTCAGTCCGCCGTTGTTGTGCTGCGCGCAAACTGCTATTTCAAGCGGCTCCGCGTACAGGTCTATGCCGTTGTTTTTGTACAGTTTGAGCGCCGCCGGGTTCATATGGTTCAAGCGCTGTGCCGGAGTTCCGAACAGCGCGCCGGAATTTTTGAGATAAGCTCGGCATTTGTCCCCCACATTTGAAAAATCGTTTTTCAGGGCAGACGGGTTTTTTCTGAAATCGAGAAAAACGCGCCTTTTTTTGTTTTCCGTTTCATCATATACCAAAAGGTCGATTGCCGACGAGCCGAAATTGTCTGTCTTGCGCGAATCAAAAGGCCACTGGTAGCCTTTTAGAAACACCGCTTTCAGCAGTTGTTCGCTTGTTTTGAAATACGCCCCCAAAAATTCAACCGGATTTTCGCCGTTTTGGCCGGTTGAAATATACATGGGCAGCGCCTGCTGATACGTGCCCGACAGATTCCAGCGGAATTTTACGGAGGCTATGCCGTACTGCCACTCCGTGAGGTTTTTGCCCGTGACCCCCGCCTCAAACGCTATACCCGAAGCCCCGCTTTGGCTTTCGGGGTAAACCGATTTGGCGTAGAGCCCCGCCGGACCTCCGGTCGCATATATCACGTTTGCCGCGTAAAAAACGGCGAAGCGCCCGTTTTGATCTTCGAGCGCGTTCAGATTCAGGCAAAGCACGCCTTTTGCCGCGCCGCCGCGAACCAATATTTTTATCGCCATATATCCGTCATATATCGGTATATCCTTCAAGCGGACCTGTTCTAAAAGTTTCTCCGTCATGAATTTTGAGGTGAGGGGCCCCGCGGAACTCGCGCGAGAGAGCGGGTCGTGGTCGGTTTTGTATCCTATGTATTCGCCGTATTCGTTTTGGGGGAAGGGCACGCCCATTTCGGCCAGCCTGTAAAAGCACTGCGCCGACATAGCCGCTTCGCACAGCGCGATATCGCCGTCCATCGCCCCGCCGCCGTAAAGGGTTTCGGCCATGGCCAAAACGCTGTCGGGCTCGCCCCCGGACACGCTTTGCTTGTAGTATGTCTGCTTGTCTGAGCCCGTATTGCGGCTTGTGCCCTTTGACAGCCCTTCGGTTATTATCGCGATGTCGCGCTGCCCGTAGGACCAGAGCCTGTCCGCCGCGTTCAGCCCCGCCGCCCCGCTGCCCACAATTACCGTGTGTTTGCGTATTATCTGCACTTCAATCCCTCCCGGCTATGTTTTAAATTTTAAAATTTTAATTTTTTCAAAAAAATCTTGACTTCGACGGCATTGTCGGCTATAATTAAAACAATGCCATCACTAAATATTTAAAAGGGGGAAAACGATGATGAAAACAAAACAATTGCTTTTTTTTGTGATACTGCTCGCTTTTCTGTTATTTTCATGCGGCGAAAAGCAGGACGTCAAAGACAAAACCGATGACGCCGGCCCAAAAGACGAGTCCGCCGAAACCGCGACAGAACCCGGTGACGCGCGCATTTACCCCGATTTGCCGGAAAGGGATTTTGGGGGTTACCAGTTCAATATACTGCATTGGGTCGTGGACTTATGGGGGGTTAACGACAATATGGATATTTGCGCCGAAGAGCTCGACGGCGACGCGTTCAACGACGCGGTATTTTACAGGAACCAAAAAATCGAGGAGACGTATAATATCAAAATCAACGTGATTTACGACGATATATACGCAATGCCGAAAACCGTCCAGAATATGGTGAAATCCGGCGACAATTCGTATGACTTGATTTTCCAGAGGATGTATAACGTCCCCGGGATCGTGATGGGCGGCTACCTGTATAACTTGAACAATGTGGACTATATCGATTTTTCCAAACCGTGGTGGGACGAAAATTCGATTGGCGAACTGAGCGTGGACCACAAATCGTTTCTGGCCGCCTCCGATATACAGACGATGGACAAAGACGCGATTTATTGTATCATGTTCAACAAACAGGAAGCGCAGAATCACGACCTGGGGAACCTCTACGCGCTTGTCGACAGCGGCGACTGGACGCTCGATGTATTGTATGATCTGTGCAAAAACAAATCGCGCGATTTAAACGGCGACGGCGCGCTCGACAAAAACGATTTTATCGCGTTTCTCGGGGCAGACGACGTGACAACGGCGTTCTTCAACGGAGGCGGCGGAAAAATCGCCGAAAAAGACGGCGATGATATCCCGTATCTGACCTTTTACAGCCCGCGCAATTTGGACATGTGCGACAAGATACTCGATTTCATGTATGACAAAACCGTGTTTATCAACGGGCACTACGAAGAAACGACGGACATGTTCCCGGACGGCAGCGGCCTATTCACGATAGGCAGGCTCGCGGACGTGCGCAAATGGCGCTACAGCGAAACCGACTTCGGAATTTTGCCCATACCCAAATTCGATAAGGCGCAAAGCAGATATTACAGCACCGTAAGCGTGCATACCTCCGGCCTGTTGTCCATCCCGACGACCGCGCCCGATATCGAGAGGACGGGCATCATAGCCGAGGCCTGGGCGGCGGAATCGAGATACACGGTCATACCGGCGTATTATGATATCGCGCTGAAGGGCAAATACACGCGCGACGAAGAGAGCCAGGATATACTCGATTTGCTGATGGTCACGCGATTGTATGATTTGGGCGAAGTGTACGCATTCGGGAATTTCAACGACAAATGGCTGAGGATCTTCACGACAAAAGGGAAAGACGTCGTGTCGGCGTATGAAAAATCCGAAAAAATGATGACCAAAGATATGGAAAAACTGATTAAAACTTTTGAAGACATCGATTAAATTGCGAAATTTCGATCAAAGCCCGCAATTTCGCATGAACTTTTCGTCATTTAACAAAGATAAATCCCCATCCGCCATAAGGCGCCCGTTTTTTAAAATAATCAAGCGGTTGCAGACTTCGGCGGCAAATGCCATATCGTGCGTCGCGATGAGCTTGGGATGCTGCAACCCCTTCAACGTTTCCGCCAGCGACCGTTTCGCTTTGGGATCGAGATAAGCGGTCGGCTCGTCGAAAATCAAAACAGCCGGATCCATAGCAAGCACCGCCGCTATTGCCGCCATGCGCTTTTCTCCGCCCGAAAGTTTCAATGAGGAGCGTTTTCCCAGATACCCTATGCCAAGCCGCTCGAGAGTCGTCTCGACGCGGCTTTGGGTTTCGTCCTCCGACAATCCGCAATTGCGGCAGCCGAACGCCACGTCGTCATATATGAGCGGCATAAACAGCTGGTCGTCGGGATTTTGAAATACCAAACCCACCTGTCTGCGGATTTCGTTCAAATTTTTTTTTTCGAGCCGCACTCCGTTTACTTCGATTGCGCCGCCGGATGGCTCGAGTATTCCGACAATTGCGAGTAATAGCGACGTCTTGCCCGCGCCGTTCTCGCCGATTAAGGCTATGTTTTCATTTTCTCCCAAAGTGAAACTCAGGTTGTCGACCGCTTTTGTTTTGTCGGGATATATAACCGTCACTTCCCGCAGTGTAAGCATCAAATCACCCCTTTGAGGCTTGTAATAAACAGCGCGTTCACGTCGGTGACACGGAGGGCAATACACATAAAACAAGTGAAAGCGCCGAAAATCCAGTCCCGATATTGTAATTTTTTGCTTTTTCGCGGCAAAGGGCGCGATGCGTAACCCCTGCATTTCATGGCGTTGTAAACGCGTTCGGCGCGGTCGAAGCTGCATAGCAGGAGCTGGCCCACAAAGCTGCCCATGTCCCTGACGGCAATGCCCTTCCCCGCCCCGCTCCGCAGGGAATATGCGACATACATGGAATACGCTTCTTCAAACAGCACGCCGATATAGCGGTATGTCATTTCAAAAATCGCGGTAAAAACCGCCGGTATTTTCAGGCGGCGCATGGAAGCGGTGAGCTCCGCGAGGGGCGTAGCGGAGACGAGCAGCAATACGGCCATAACGCACAGATAGGCTTTGAACAGTATGGTGAAAAATGAAACGACTCCGCAACTGACAGTTACTCCGCCTATCGTAAAAGCGGGGGCTCTGTCAAATATCACGTTGCCGATTCCCGCCAGAAGGCAAAAGGGGAGCGCGATCAAAAATCTTTTGAACAGCATGGCGTATGGGGTTTCGGACAAAGCCACCAGCAGCGTCGGGTAAAAAACGTACGGGATCAGCCGCCCGAAAGCGTATCTGTCAAAGGACGCGGCGACGACAACGAAAACCGCTGTCGTCAGCAGTTTCATCGTCGGATGCAGCTTGTGCAAAAATGTATGGCCGCCCGATAACTGTTCAAGGGCGTACAGCTCCCGGATTTGGTTTCTCACACGGGCGACTCTCCTTTTCGTTTCTTTTTGAAAGCTGATATCCCGGCTGCAGCGGCTCCGGCGGCTATAAAGGTGATTGCGCCGCCGACTATACCGGCGACAGCCGCCGATATCCCGAAACCATCTTCTCCCTCATTTTTAAATTCATAATCGGGCATGAAAGCGACCGCCGCCTGAACGGACGCCGCCCCTTCGAAAACCGCGCCCTCCGCTTCCAGCTCCTTTACTCCCGCCGTTTTTTCAATCGCCCACTCGAGCCCGTCGGGATCAGATGAGGCAAATAGCGACAGGGCGCCCCCTGCAAAAAGTGTGGCGGCGGCAAGGGCAATCAGAATATTTTTTATCGGGACGCCGCTTTTAATCGCCGTTTTGGAGACTGTGCTTTCCATAATTTCAGGGCGCATTTTGTAAACGAAGCAGAGAATGGCGGCGGTTATGACTCCCTCGGCCAATCCGATTGCGAGATGGATCGGCTGCATCAAAAGAAGAAAGGTCCCAAACGGAAGTTCGGTGACGCCGGAAAGCAGGGTCATAAGCACCACGCAAAATGCGCCGAGCTGCAGCCCCAAAACGGAGCCGATTACAGACGCCGCCGTAATTCTGCCCGCTGTCCTGCCGTTTTTGATAAGCGGCGCAAAAATCAGCGGATAGATGATCAGGCATGGGATAATCCCTATATTGAAAATATTGCACCCGAGCGCCAGCAGCCCGCCGTCGGCAAAAAACAGGCATTGAATGATAAGCACCGCCGACAAAGACAGCAAAGCGGGGAACCCGCCGATCATGGCGGCGAGCAAAATACCGCCGCCGATATGCCCGCTTGCCCCGGTGGCGGGAATTGTGAAGTTGATCATTTGCGCAGCGAACACAAACGCGCCCATAACGCCCATTATCGGGATCTTTTTTTCGCAAAGTTCATCTTTTTTGATCTTTTTTACCGCGTAGGCGTTGGCGGCGGCGCCGACGGCGCACATAGCCGCGCCTACGGCGGGGGAAAGCAGAGCGTCTGCCATATGCATAAAACAAACAATTCCTTTTTTTAATTCTAAAAAACGACGCCAAAAGGCCCTCGCGTCACTTCTGTCACGCAAGACGCCTTCATGGCATCGGTTATATCTCGATTATATCACATTCTGCCCTTTGCCGTCAATTACATTTTCGTTAATGTTCTGTTAATAATACAGCGCGTAAACGTCGGCGAACGATTCATCGCCGCCGTCGTTTGCGGCGTTTTGTCTTAAAATATATCCCTTCTCCGACGTCTCAAAAACGATATTTTCTTTTGTTTTCATATTTTCGATACGCTCCGCTTTTTTATCCGTAAACGGGATGACGATATCCGCCGGGCGTTCCTTATCGTCAGGCATATAAAAGGCGAACGCCTTTTTTTTGTCTGCGGATTGCGTGAAGGCGAATTTGCCCGTTCTGTACGGGGCGCACGTTCTGGTGGCGTATACGGCCTCGCCGTATACTTTCAGCCATTTCCCGATGGCTTTCATTCTCTCAATTGCCGGCTTCGGCAGCCTGCCGTCCGGCTGGGGCCCGACATTCAGCGCCAAGTTTCCGCCTTTGGCGATCACGTCGATGAGCAGATGAATCAATTCCTTCGGCGACTTATACTCGTCGTCATACGCGAAAGAAAAGCTTTTGCCCATTGTGACGTTGCTCTCCCACGGGATATCCAGCGGCTTTTCGGGAACGCACTGTTCGGGCGTCACATAATTCTCGCATATTCCGCCGCATGTCCTGTCCGCGGAGAGCAGCCACGGCTGCACCTTCCGCGCCTTTTCCATCAGTTCCTCGATGCGTATATCCTGTCCGTTTTCCTTGCGCACCTGGCCGGCGTCAAACCACAAAACATCTATTTTCCCGTAATTTCGCACCAGCTCAAGAACCTGGCTGTGCGTAAACTGCACGAATTTTTCCCAAAGTTCCGGCTTTTCAGCCGTGTCATACGACGGGTTGCGGTTCATAAAGGTTCCCCTCGCCTGATTTTCCGCCCAGTAATACGGCACATGCCAGTCCGCCTTGGAAAAATACGCGGCTATGCCGAGCCCCCGGCGCCTGAACGCCTCGAACAAATGGCCGCAGACGTCGGCGTAATGATGAGAATGAAACGGACAGGACGGCGCGGTTATTTTGTAATCGGTGTATTTTGTGTCCCACATGCAAAAGCCGTCGTGGTGTTTGGTTGTGAATATGAGGTACCGAAAGCCGTTGTCTTTTGCCAAATCCGCCCAGAGTTCCGGCTGAAAGCGCACGGGATTGAACGTTTTGTTCAAATTGAAATAGTCGCGCTTGAAATCTTTGCCGCTCGTCTCCCAGTCCACTCCCGAACGCGACCAAACGGCGTCCTCATCCGACAGCGCCCATGATTCCACTATCCCCCACTGCGCATAAGGTCCCCAGTGCATCATCAGAGCCAATTTCTGATCGCGGAACCATTCTAATTTTTGTAAAACCGCGGGGTCTTCGGGCCGGACATAATTGTGATTATCCGCCATAAAAAAATACCTTCTTTCATAATATAATCATAATAGAATTCTGTTTATTTCGCCGATATATGCCTGTATGGGCTTTTTGTCCAATCCCAAAACGGTCACATTGCATCTGTCGACCGGGACCAATATTTTGTGCGCGGGGCTTGAAGCGATCGCTTCCGCCATTTTGGGGCTTATTTCGCCGTGCATGGAATTGGCTATTACGATCCCGATCACGCCGATTATATAGTCCGCTTTCGAGCAGTTGAACACGACGGCGTTTTCTCCGGTCGCGCCGTTATTTGCCCCTGCTTTCAGCATGGCGGCGGTCGCCGCCGAATTTGTCCCGACCGCAGTGATTTCCGCGCTGCCCAAATCGTTTCGTATATGCTCGATTATGGTTTTGCCAATTCCTCCGCCCATTCCGTCGATCACCAATATGTTCACGATAATTCGCCGCCTTTCTTTAAATTGAAAATCCAATCAAATGGATTATACCATAAAATCATCCATAGAAATTCCGTTTTTTTGAAATATTATGTAAAATTTTTACCGTATATCCTCAGACAGGGCGACGACTGCCATAAAAGCGCAAAACACGCCGATATTCAAAAAGAACGGCAAAACGCGGTCGAGCGAAGCCAGAGCTCCGGCGACCCACCCGAACGGAGCCGAAAAGGCGAACATCAAAACATTGATAAGCCCCGTGATGCGCGCCCGCTCGCGCGGGTCTATGAACATGGCCACAAGCGAATCCTTGCGGGGCGAAACGATGGCGAAGGCGACGGATTCAAAAAGGGTGTATATGACCGGGTGGGCAAAAGGGGTCCCCCACGGCAAAATCAAAAAGAGCGTCCCCGCGATATACAGCGCCAGCCCGATGAATATGGGCGCTTTGAAATTCAGTTTGCTCAAAAGATGCTGCGCGCCGAACATAAAGGCGAGCATGACCGCCGAGCGGATTATCGGGAAATACGCGACGTACTGGTCGGGGATACCGAGGCTGCCCGTCACGTAGAGCGGAAAAAAGTTGCCTGAAACCACTATCTGGATATTGAACAGCACGAAAATGATTATGACCCGCATGGTTTTTTTGTTTTTCAGCATGGAGGCCATTACGCTTTTACACCCGGCGCAGAGCGCAAGAAGCGAAACTCCGCGGGTTTCCTCGAGCCTTATTCTACCCTGCGGGGTTTCGGATGAATGGATATACAAAACAAAAAACTTGACCGTCA
>WQXD01000070.1 GCA_009785015.1 Oscillospiraceae bacterium
AAGCTTTTTGGCGTTTCTCTCGGTTCCGGGTTCAAAACCATTGAGCGTCTTGCCGTCGTACTCAAAAGAAAAATGCGGCGTTTCCAAAAAAATATTGCTGATATTCATACGAAAGTTCTCCTTAAATATAATAAATTAAATTTTAATCTCTGTTTCTCATGCGCTCGAAAACATACGCGAAAATAAGGCCCACAAACAAGATCGCGAGCCCCGGCACCCCATCTGTCAAATCTATCCCCAGAGACAGCTTGATCTCCTGCGGCTCGCACTTTATAAACCTCGCGGCCAAATAATAATTGTAAAAGCGCATCATGAATCCGATCAAAACGCTCCCGACAAAAACGCAGAGCCCGATAAACATCACATAGCGCGGATTTTTTTCGTCGGTTATTTTTTCATAATCCCCCGACCCGATGCTCGAGAGCAGCGCGGCCAAAAACCTGAATATGGGCGCCAAGGTGAGCAGCGTGCATATAATTACGAATATCCCCGCGAAAAGCACCGCCTTTATATCGTCCAGCACCACGTTACCCGCCGCTGTGAGCACTTTTATACCGTTGCCGAAAGAGATTTCGTACTCAGTTATCCGGCCCGCTTCATCCGCGATTTTATGCATGAAGGGGGGCAGAAGCATTTTTTCGACCTCCACATTCGTGAAAAACAAAATCACGGTCAGAATAAAACACAAAATGACAAAGAACACGGAGACATAAAAGAGAATATTGAAAACAGGGCCTGCCAATTTGGAAACGAAAGACATGTATTTGTAATTTTTTCGCATACGGCGCCGCTCCATTCACTTTTTCACTTTTTCACTTTTTTACTATTTTTACGTTGTCCCCGCCCAGCAGATTCTCAAGTTCGCTGAGACACACCGGGTCCATCGTAATTCCCGGGTTTTTTACCGAATATATTTTTTTCGTGCTTTCGTCGTATATCTTGACCTCGGTTTTTCCGTCGAACAATTCTATGAGCTGCATCGCTTTGTTATACGACGCGTCTTCCATTCCGGGGACTTTGAGGTACAAGACGGAAACATCCCCGTTTTTTTCGTACGAATCCGGCAGCGGCCCGGGGCTTCCGTTTTTTTTGAGTTTTATCACGCTGTTTAAAAAAATCTTCGGATTTTCTTCTTTTCCGGGGGAAATATTGCCCTGTACCGCGATTATGTTTCCCGGTTTCAGTTCCTCGATAAACTGGTTGTATTTTTTGGGAAAGGCCACCACTTCAATCGAGGCGTATTCGTCCTCAAAGCTGAAAAACGCCATGCTGTCGCCGTTTCTCGTCCTCTTGACGTTGAGCTCCCCTATAACCCCCGCAACCGTTACGAATCTGTCCTCTTTTTCTTTCGCGGAAAGGGGCGCCTCTGCGGAAGTCCCCTCAAAAACGCGGGCGTCGCCTTCGGGATCCTCCTGGCCCTCGTCGGCTTCCTCGAAAAATTCCAATACGCCGGGTATCGACAGCGACCGCAGCCTCTTTATCGAATCTATGTATTCGTCAAGCGGATGCCCGGAAAAAAACCGTCCCGCCGCTTCCTTTTCCATCGCCAGGAGCTCGTTGAGCTCCATTTCCGGTATATCCGGGTAAAGAACGTCAAAATCGCCGGAGATCGCGGCGCCGGCTTCGTCGTCAAAGGCGAACATGTCTATCTGCCCGTCTATATTCGATTTTTTCTCGTTTAAAAGGCTGTCGATGATGTCCTCGTATTTGGCCAGCAGTTTGCTGCGAAAAGTCCCCAGCCTGTCAAACACCCCGCATTTGATCAGCGCTTCCACCTGGCGCTTGTTGAGCTGCTCATAGTTTGCCATCCTGAGCAGAAAATCGGAAAAAGACCTGAATTTTCCGTTTGTCTCCCTCTCAAACAAAATATTTTTCAAAAACCCGGCGCCGACGTTTTTTATGGCCAGCAAACCGTACCTTATCCCGCCGCCGGAGGCGTCGATTGTGAAATCCGGTTCGCTCAGGTTTATCTCGGGGGGCATTATCTTTATATCCAGCCTCGAGCATTCGGCGGCGTATTCGCTGAGTTTTTCCGTTTTGTTCAGCACGGAAGTCATGAGGGCGCACAAATACTGCTCTTTGTGGTAATATTTCAGATAGGCGGTGCGGTACGACAGCAGCGCGTAGGCGACCGCGTGGCTTTTGTTGAAGCCGTAGTTCGCAAATTCCGCGATTATATCGAATATCTCCGTCGCCGCGTCTTCGCCTACGCCGTTTTTTTCACAGCCGGCCAAAAAGACCGCCCGCTCTTTTTCCATGACCTCCTGGTCCTTGTGCGACATGGCCCTTCTCACTATATCCGCGCGGCCGTAGGAATAGCCGGCCAACGTCCGGAAGATCTGCATTACCTGCTCCTGAAAGATTATGCAGCCGTATGTGCTCTCGAGTATTTCCTCCAGCTGCGGCGCCCTGTATGTTATAAGCTCTTTGTTTTGGCGGTTTTTCGTATACAGCGGAATCAGCGCCATCGGCCCGGGCCGAATCAGCGCGTTGAGAACGGTCAAATCCTCGAAATATTCGGGTTTAGCCGCGATCATCAGGCTTTTTACCCAATTCGCCTCAAACTGGAAAATCCCGCCGTTGTTGCCGCTGGCATACAGCCTGTATATCTCCCCGTTTTCCAGATCAATTTTTTCTATGTCGAAATCCCTGTATTGTTCGGATCTTTTTATGTATTTGACCGTGTTTTCTATTATTGTCAGGTATCTCAGCCCCAGCAGGTCTATTTTGAGCAGCCCCAGGGCGGCCACCGTGTTCATATCGAACTGCGTGACGCGCTCGCCCGTGCACAGCGCGAGGGGCACATACTCCCAGACGGGGTTGTTTGTTATCACCAATCCAGCCGCGTGGATCGAAGAGTTGCGCGGCATCCCCTCGAGTTTCATCGCCGTGTCCACAAGGTTTCTTATCCTGTCGTCGCCCTCGTAGCGCGCTTTCAATTCCTTGACTTCCTCGAGCGCTTTTTTTAAGGGCCAGTTTTTATTCTGAGCCTGAGGTATGAGCTTGGCTATGGCGTCCACTTCGCTTATGCTCATGTTCAAAACGCGCCCGACGTCCTTTAAGGCCTGTTTTGAGGCCAGCGTGGTGAAAGTTATGATGTGCGCGGTGTTGGCCTCGCCGTATCTTTTTTTGACATATTCCACCACTTCCCCGCGCCGGTCCTGGCATATATCTATGTCGAAGTCGGGCATGCTGACGCGTTCGGGATTCAAAAACCTCTCAAACAGCAGATTGTATTTTATCGGGTCCACGCCGGTGATTTCCAAGAAATAGGCGACTAAGCTGCCCGCCCCGGATCCCCTTCCCGGCCCTATCGGTATATTCTGGCTTTTGGCGTAGTTTATGAAATCCCAGACTATGAGGTAATACGCCGCGTAACCCATCGATATTATGACGCCCAGCTCGTATGCGAGGCGCGTTTCGTATATATTTCGGTCTATTCCGGGATTATCTTTTTGATATTTCTCAAAGCCCGCGCGGCTCAGATTTGCAAGGTAATCTTCTGGCGTTATGCCTCCCGGGGGGGCGTATTCGGGCAAAAAAGTCTTTTCAAAACTGAGCTCGACGTTGCACCGTTTGGCGATTTTCACGGTGTTTTCGAGCGCGTTGTCGTATTCTTCGAACAATTCCTCCATTTCCCCGGTGCTTTTGAGGTAAAATTCGTCCGTTTCAAAGCCGATCGGGTTGCCGTCTTCGAGCAGTTTGGCGGTCTGTATGCAGATCATCACCGCCTGGGCCCGGGCGTCTTCTTTGTTTATATAATGCACGTCGTTGGTGGCCACCATGCCTATTTGGGCGGCCTGCGAGAGCCTTGCTATCCGGCTGTTCACTGTGAGCTGGTCGGGCAGGTTGTGGTTTTGAAGCTCCAAAAAGAAATTGCCCTCCCCGAAGATTTCTTTTAAGCGCAAAGCGTGGGCTTTCGCGGCCTCGAAGTCGTTTTGCAGCAAAAACTGCTGGACAAATCCCGCCAGGCACGCCGAAAGCGCGATTATGCCGCCGCTGTGGGATTTAAGTATATCCAAATCGACCCTCGGCTTGCTGTAAAACCCCTCCGTGTAGGCCGCCGAGACCAGATATATCAAATTTTTGTAGCCCGCTTCGTTCTCCGCCAGCAGCACCAAATGGCCGATGTCCGCATCCTCGCTGTGTTCCTTGTCGAATCTCGTCCGTTTCGCAACATACACCTCGCAGCCCAGAATCGGCTTGACGCCTTCTTTTTTGCAAGCCAGATAAAACGCGACCGCGCCGAACATATTGCCGTGATCCGTGATTGCGGCGGCCGATTGCCCGTGTCTTTTCGCGGCTTTCGGTATTTCGGAAATCCGGCAGGCCCCGTCGAGCAGGCTGTATTCGCTGTGCAGATGCAAATGGACAAAATCCCGTTGTGTTTTTTGCATAAACAGACCATCGTTTCAATTATTTGTTTTTTATTTTTTTTATTATATCAAATGCCTCATAGAGGTTGTCAATCACAAAGTCGGCTCCCGCCCCGAATAAAACCCCGCGCTTAAACGAGGTGGTCACGGCCACGCAGGTCATGCCGGCGGCTTTTGCCGCCTTTACCCCGCTGACCGCGTCCTCTATCACAAGCGAATGCTCCGGGGCCGCTCCCGCCCTCTCCGCGGTTTTTAAAAATATCTCCGGGTCGGGCTTCTTGTTTGTCACGTCCGTTCCCGAAATCACGTAAAGCGGATGTTTCCCCCTTTTACGCGCTTCACCGCTTGTCAGCACCTCAATCGAGCGCCCGAGCTTTATTTTCTGTATATTTACTTTCACCTTGACCAAATCCGAGGCCGAGGCGACGGCGCACGAAAGCCCGGCGCCGGTTATATTGTGTATCAGTTTTTTCGCTTTGGGGAACACTTTCACCCTGTGTTTTTTTGCCGTATATATCTCATAGGCCCGCGCCTTCAAACCGGCGTCATACGGTTTGCCGTACTTTGCGGCCACGCCGCCGATAAATTTATCGTCCCCCATGCCCGTAAATTCCTTAAAATCCCCGTAGGCGGCCGCAATCCCGAATCTTTCCTTAAGCGATTCGATTGAAGCCAATGTTATCGCGGGCTCGGAATCCACGAGCACTCCGTCCATGTCAAAAATTACCAATTTCAGCATCGATTTCTTTTTCACCCCCCGAATTTTATCTATTTTGCCGCCATGACCACTTCAAAATCGTATATGTCGCCGTTTCTGTAAATTGTGATCGTGACCCTGTCGCCGGCTTTGTATTTCATTTTCAGGTCATACATGTCCTGGGTCGATTCCACGGGTGATCCGTCCAAGGCCACTATTATGTCGCTGAGCTGCAGCCCCGAGCCCTCGCACGGGCCGCCTTCGATTATTTCCGATATCTTCCAGCCCTGCGGTATGCCGAAAAATTCGGATTCTTCCTCCGTCACGGTGCCGCCCTTGAGTCCGAAACTCACTTCGGATTTGTCCGCGTCCGCTCCCGAACCGGGCAGCCTTGTGATATTCCCCGGATTGGCGATTATGTCGTTTAGTACTTCTATCGCCGAGTTTATCGGTATCGCGAAACCCATGCCCTCGTATTGCGTGGAGGCGAGCTTCAGCGAGTTTATGCCCACGACCTGGCCTTTCATGTTTATGAGCGGGCCGCCGGAGTTGCCGAAATTTATCGAAGCGTCGGTCTGGATGACGGTCATCATTTTCTCGCCGTTTACATCGAGCGTCCTGTTTGTCGCCGAAATTATGCCTTTTGTCGCAGTCCAGGCGAATTCGAGCCCCCCCGGGGTTCCGATCGCCACGACGTCCTGGCCCTGGACCAATGCGTCCGAATCCCCGAGTTCCGCCACGCGCAGCCCTCTCGCCTCTATTTTGACAGTCGCCAGATCCGCGGTCTCGTCGCCGCCTATAAAGCTCGCTTCATAGACTTCGCCGGATTGGAGCGTGACCATTATTTTGTCCGCCCCTTCGACCACGTGATAATTGGTGGCTATGTATCCGTCTTCGCTCACCACAAATCCGGTGCCCACGCCCCGCGTCGTGTAGGGCTGGCTGTTTCTGCCGAAATACCTGCCCCCGGAGACTTCCGTTTCAGTCTCGATGCAAACCACGGAGGGGTTCACTTTCGCTATCGCTTCTTCCGTCGTCAGCCACGGCGAATTTTTCTTGTCGGGGATCGTGATGAGCGTGTCCTCGAGGGATTCGGCGGCGCTGCCCCTGGTGTCCTCCACTGCGTCCCTGTTTGAAAGCACCGCGGGCGGATCATTTGTTTTGCCGCCGTTTTCCGCGGCGGCCTGGTTTATCATATTGCCGCCTAACAGGTACGCCGTCGAGCCCGCGCAAAACAAAAACATCACACTCATGATCGCGGCGAAGATTTTGATCCCCAGTCCCCCCGCTTTCTTTTTTTTGTCCTTCTTGTCTTTTTTGGAAAATTGCTCCTCGGCCGCGCTCCAGCGGTAAACCTGCATTTGCCGGTTGGGTTCCGCTTCGTTTGTCTTGTTTTCGCCGTTGTTTAAATATTCGTTCATGATTTCAGATCCTCCCAAATTTTTAATAAAATAACTTTGATTTTGTGTTATGGGTCATATTATACCCCACACATGTTACGGGAATTTGCGTTATTTTATTATATTGTATTAAAAAAACGGGGCAAAATTACGTGAAATTTGGGCATATGGGGCGCACTCCCTATTTTTGGCGCCCCGCTTCGGAGGATTTTTGCAGGGTGAAAACAAATTCGCAGTATTTGCCGTATTCCGAATTTACTTTTATCTTTTCCTTGTAGGCTTCTATTATGGTTCTGACGATAAACAGCCCCAGCCCCGCCCCCGATTTGTCGATTCCGCGGGAGCGGTCGGATTTATAGAATCTGTCAAATACAAACGGTATATCCTCGGCGGGTATGCCGGTTCCGGTGTTGTAGATCGATATGCATACTTTTTTTTCTTTTTCGTGGTTTGCGATATTTATTTTGACGACCCCTTTTTCGGGGGCGAATTTTACCGCGTTTCCGATCAGATTGTCCAAAATCTGACGGATGGCGTCCGGGTCCGCCGTGACGTACATGTTGTCCTCGTCGGAGGTAAATTCGAATTCGAGATTTTTTTCGTCTATATCCTGCGCCAAAAAAATAACGGCGCGCTTCGCCTCTTCGCATATGTCGAAACTCACATCGTTGAATTTTCTGTCGCCCGCCTGAGCCTGTATTTTGGTCAGTTCAAACAGGGAGGCCACAAGCCTCTCCAACCTTTTTGCCTCCGCCAAAACTATTTTCAAATACTGCCCGTGAGAAGCCGACGGTATGGTTCCGTTTAAAATCGCATCCACAAAACCTATTATCGAAGTCATCGGGGTGCGCAGGTCGTGCGAGACATTGGCCAAAAACATCCGCTGGGTCTCTTCGTGAAAGGCGAGGGAGCCGGCCATTTTGTTGAAAGCCGAGGCGAGTTCCCCTATCTCGTCGCTCCGGCCTTTTATGGGGATCCTCACGTCGAACTGCCCCAGCTCAAAGCTTTTCGCGGCTTTTCTCATCTCCCTCACGGGGGATATCGTTTTTTCGGTGGTAAAATACACTATGGCCATGCTCGCCACGAGGATCCAGAGGCAGCTCAGTATCGTGTCCTTGATTATCCGGTTCACAAAAAAGTCATCCCAGATCGAGCCGGAACAAAAAAACAAGATACCGAAAACCTCGTCCGTTCCCGCCGGGCCCAAAAGCTGCGGGTAGACGAGATGGCGCCCCGAAAAGACGCCGCCCAGCGTCTGATACCGCTCGGAGCCCAACCGGTTGACCGCTTCATAGACGGCGGACTGCGGGATTTTATCTTTTTTCAGATACCCTTCGGGCAAGGACGAGCAGACAAGTATATTCCCGTCCAGATCCGAGATCAATATCAGCGAATTGTCGGTGAGCTCTGAGTAGGTCGAAAAATCCCACATCATTTTTATTTTTTCCGCTTTGACGTATTCGCCAAATGACCCGTAACGGCTGCCGCGGAAATCCGCCTCGACATTTTGCTTCGCGATTTTCGCGGCGGCTTCGACGATATTTTTCTTTGTTTCGATGGAGTTCTGTATGACATATGAGCTTATGACAAAAGCGAGGATCGTAAAACTTGCGGTTATAATCACAAAAAAGACCAATATATACTTGATAAATACGCTCTTGATCATAAGAAACCCTTACTATTGCAACAACTCGAACTTATACCCGACTCCCCATACGGTTTTCAAATTCCATTTGTCGCTTATCCCTTCCAATTTTTCCCGCAGCCTCTTCACGTGGACGTCCACCGTCCGGGAATCGCCGAGATAATCGAAGCCCCAGACTTTGTCGAGCAGCTGGTCCCTGGTGAACACCCTGTTTACATTTGAAACCAAAAAATTCAAAAGCTCGAGCTCTTTCGGGGGGATGTCGACGGTTTTGTTTTTGAGTTTGAGCTCGTATTTTTGCAGGCTGATTTCCAGATTGTCGTATTTTATCACTTCTATGTCCGTGTCGTTGTCCTGATTTTTGGTGCGGCGCAGCACCGCTTTTATTCTGGCGCATACTTCTTTTATGTCGAAGGGCTTGACGATGAAATCGTCCGCCCCGAGCTCAAGAGCGAGCACTTTGTCGAAAACCTCTCCCTTAGCGGTGATCATGATTATGGGCTTGGAAGATATTTCGCGGATCTCGCGGCAGACCTGATAGCCGTCTTTTTTCGGCATCATTATATCTAAAAGAACCAGATCGGGTTCATACACTTTGAACATGGCTATGCCTTCGGAGCCGCTGAGCGCGGTGATCACGTCGTAATCCTCTTTGGTGAGCGTCATTTTGAGGAGCTCGCAGATTTCGGGAGTGTCGTCGATGACTAAAATTTTATGGCTCATTATAATTACCCTCCGTTTTTTGTCGCGTTAAAAATTAATTATCCGAATGTTTATTTGTTTTTGCCGATAAACATCATTATATCACACAAATGAAGATTTGTCTATACATTCTCAAAATTTTTTTGCAAAAAAATAAATATGTCGTTATATATGTTGACAACCGGGCCCGGATAGGTTATAATAGTAGCAAAACAAAAAATTCGAAAAACAATAAGGAGAAAAATATATGGCGGCAAATAATTCAATCGTGGACTGGAAAACCATTACGGACTTTGTGATAGACGCGTTTTCGGGGTATGGGGTCCCCGTGGAAGACGCCAAAATCGTGGCCGATGTGTTGCTGGAATCCGACAGGAGGGGCATTGAGTCCCACGGCATAAACCGTTTCAAGCCGATTTATCTCGACAGGATAAAATCCGGCATACAGAAGCCGGTCACAAATTTGGAAATTTTAAAGGAGACAAAGACCACCGCGGTGGTCGACGGGCACGACGGCATGGGGCAGGTCATAGGGTACCGCTGTATGGACATGGCGATAAAAAAAGCGAAGGAATACGGAATGGGAATGGTCGCGGCCAGAGGTTCGACCCACTACGGCATCGCCGGATATTACGTGACCATGGCCACCAAGCAGAATATGCTCGGCATGAGCGGCACCAACGCGCGCCCCTCGATAGCGCCCACTTTCGGCGTGCAGAACATGCTGGGCACCAACCCGCTGACTTTCGGGTTTCCCACCGACGAGGATTTTCCTTTTGTGCTGGACTGCGCCACTTCGATTACCCAGCGCGGCAAAACGGAATATTACGCGAGGATCGGCAAGGATACCCCCGCCGGCCACGTGGTCACCCGCGACGGAGGCACCATGACCGATTCGTCCGCGATCTTAGACGCTTTGACTGCGGGCACCGCGGCGCTCAACCCGTTGGGCGGCGGCGGCGAGGAGATGGCCGGCTATAAGGGATACGGCTACGCCACCGTGGTGGAGATACTTTCAGCCGCGCTTTCGCAGGCCAACTTTTTGCAGGCGCTCAACGGCATAGACAAAAACGGCAAAAAAATACCGTTCGGACTCGGGCATTATTTCGTCGCGATCGACACCGAGGCTTTTTTGGGCGCCGAGGCGTTTAAAAAAACCTGCGGCGATATACTGCGCGAGCTGCGCGCTTCCGCCAAGGCCCCGGGCCATGACCGCATCTATACCGCCGGAGAAAAGGAATATTTGATATGGCAGGAACGCAAAAACGCCGGCGTTTCGATCAACGACGGGGTCCAAAAAGAAATCTCCGCCATCCGCGATGAACTGGGCCTGCAGTATAAGTTCCCGTGGGACATGAACTAATATGAACGATAGTTCATATGCCGTTCATGCGCAAGCTTGCATAAAATTTGAATTATAAACAGAAAGGAAATATGATATATGTCCATTAAAGAAGAAGCACTGAAAAAACACGCCGAGTGGCAGGGTAAAATCGAAGTTGTCACGCGCTGCGCCGTAACCAACAAAGAAGAGCTGTCAGTGGCCTATACGCCCGGCGTCGCCGAGCCGTGTTTGGCCATAAGCAAAGATGTGGATCTGAGCTACAAATATACGCGCCGCGGCAATATGGTCGCCGTCGTGACCGACGGGACCGCCGTACTCGGGCTCGGCGACATCGGCCCCGAAGCCGGAATGCCGGTTATGGAGGGAAAATGCGTGCTGTTTAAAGCTTTCGGCGACGTCGACGCTTTCCCGCTGTGCGTGCGCTCGAAAGACGTCGATGAGATAGTGAGGACCATCGAGCTTTTGGCGGGCAGTTTCGGCGGGGTGAATTTGGAGGATATAGCCGCCCCGCGCTGCTTTGAGATAGAGCGGCGGCTGAAAGCCTCCTGCGACATCCCCATATTCCACGACGACCAGCACGGCACCGCTATCGTGGCTTCCGCCGCGATGATAGGCGCGTGCAGGCTGAAGAAAAAAGAACTCAAAAACCTCAAAGCCGTCATATCCGGAGCCGGGGCGGGAGCCGTCGCCGTGACGCGGATATTGATGGCGCTCGGATTGAACGAAGTGATTTTATGCGACCGCCAGGGCGCCATCTACGAAGGACGGGACAATCTGAACGAAGAAAAGGCGGAAATGGCGAAGCTCACCAACAAAAACATGTGCAAAGGCAGTTTGGCGGACGCCATGAAGGAAACCGACGTTTTCTTCGGTCTGTCCGGTCCGGGGCTTGTGAGCGCCGAAATGGTCCGCTCGATGAACCCGGATCCGTTCATATTCGCCATGGCCAACCCCACGCCCGAGATATTCCCCGAAGAGGCGTTTGCCGCGGGAGCGGCGGTGGTCGGGACCGGGCGCTCGGATTTCCCCAACCAGATCAACAATGTGCTCGCCTTTCCGGGCGTGTTCAGAGGCGCCTTGGACGTTCGCGCCTCGGATATAAACGAAGAAATGAAAGTCGCGGCGGCCTTCGCGATTGCGGACCTCATCGATGAAAATGATCTGCGGCCCGATTACATCATTCCGGCCCCGTTCGATTTGCGCGTGGCCAAAGCGGTGGCCGGCGCGGTGGCCCAAGCGGCCAAGGATTCCGGCGTGGCGAGAATTTAGAAGAATTGCGGACAAAAAAAGGAGCTGCCCGGATCCGGGCGGTTTCTTTTTTGACGGTTCGCCAAAATTTTTAACAAAGAGGCGCAAAAAAACACTTGACAAAGTGAATACATGGGCGTATAATAATGATATATCAATAAAAGCCGGTGTGGCGGAACTGGCAGACGCCCGGGACTTAAAATCCCGTGGGATTCATCTCCCGTACCGGTTCGACCCCGGTCACCGGCACCAATAAATCCCTATAGAATCAAGGTTTTTTAGAAAACTTTGGTTCTTTTTACGGATAGATTTAAAATTAAATAAATATTTTTCCAAAACCGAACCTTTTCTAATTTTATTTTGTCTATATAGTAAGCAGCTGCAAAACCCAAAGAGGAGGTTGAAAACAAAAGTTGACAAACGATAAAAGTTATTATGACCTGCTGGACGAAACGCTTGTCAGGCTTACTCTTTTGGGCAACGACGAAGCGTTTGAATCTCTGGTCATACGTTATCAAAAAAAAGTTATATCTTCTGCATATTCGATAACGAAAAATTATCAGTTAGCTGAAGATGTGATGCAAAACTCCTTTATAACCGCATGGACAAAACTCAATACGCTGAGAGAGCCGAATAAATTCGGTGCGTGGATATGTAATATCGCAAGGAACAACGCTAAAAATGTTGCGGTCAAATATCAAGATTATATCCACCTTGATTCCATTGAAAATATTGAAATCTCACGCGAAAGCGCAGAAGATTACGATATGCTGCATGCGGTAATTGAAAGTTTGTCCGATAAGCTGAAAAGCGTCATAAAATTGCATTATTTTGTAAACGCTTCGATAGACGAAATATCAAAAAAATTAAATCTTCCTGTCGGAACTGTAAAAAGACGTTTACATGACGGCAGGGAGAAAATAAGAAAGGAACTTGGATATATGGAAAAAAGCACAAAAGCAACAGCGAAATCCGTTCTCGAACAAATCGAAGAAGTCAAAGAATTTCGTATTCGTTGGCGAGCCCGCGACAGTAAAGACGGCTTTGAAACCGAATACAATAATATGGTAGCAGAAATTGAGCAATTACCGGATATTGAAGAAAAATATTTTTACATGGCAGACGTCATGCAGCTTGGCTGGTGGTGGATTTCCGGCAAAGATAACGATGAAATGGTCGAAAAAATAAGAGAAGTCGCCGAAAAGGGTAAGAATACTGAAATATTGGGCGAAATCTGGAAACGTGAAGCCGAAAAATATAACGGCGACGAAAAAACGGCGTATATTCTAAACACACTTATTCCGAGAATGGAACAGGCAAACATGACGGACGCGCTTGGTTGGGAATGGTTCTGGCTGGGGTATGAATATTTCAAAAAAGGCGATAAAGATAAGGGATATGCCGCGTATAACAAAGTGCTGGAAGTTCTCCCGAAACATCATGTATATTACGCAAATGCGATTTCTGCATTACGGTTAGAAAAACTATGTGAAACTAAAAATCCTAACGAAAATAATTTATCTGCGGGAGCGACAGGCGAAGAATTATTTATCAATAACGGCAAACTTTATTTTCATAAACAGCCCGGTTATTCAAAGGGCGACAGATTCAGCAGTTCAATTCCCGCTGTATTCTATCATGCTTCAAGATGCGACAACACGCTTTACGACAGCAGTTTAAAAGCAGGAGAATCAATAAAAAGCTATGACGGACACGCTGAACTTAAATTTGTATCGGACAATGCTGAGATAAAAACTTCGTGCGGCAAATTCGACGGTTGCGAACTTTGGACTACCGAATCGCCGGGTTTTACTTCGTCGGTATATTACAAGCGCGGAGTCGGTATAGTGTATATATCAATCGTGCAAACCGGAGGACAGTACGGAAAAAGTTATTGTTCTTTGAAAAAATATAATATTGCCGGCGGCGACGGGCTTATTCCGTTCTGCGAGGGAAACAAGTGGGAATATGACAGCGGTTTTGCTCCCGATTCAGAAATAGTATACGAAGTTATAAGTTTCAACGGGACGGAAGTAATATTTGCCGCGCATAATTTTGGCATAAAAACGTATTCGCCCGATGTTTGGGAAGATATGATTCTTCAAATGCGCCGTGAATATCACGATAGCAATGACGGTTTGAAAGACGTGTCATTCCAAATGGAACGCGCCGCCGCGCTCGCTGACACTAAA
>WQXD01000071.1 GCA_009785015.1 Oscillospiraceae bacterium
AAACGCGATTTTTTCACATTCGGCATAGCGCATTACGACGACAAGCCTTTTGAAGTGGGATTTTACGGCTGCGATGGAAACAACGCATACGATATTGATGAATACGCACATATTCATCTCAACAATATCTACGGCAGACGCATAAAAGAACATTTCCATTGCGGTCATGATGTTTCACAGGACAAACAACTTCGTCTGACAATCAGGGCAATAAAAGGCCTTCCCCTTTCATCGCTGTCGGAAGATGAGAGAGAAACAGCGGCGAAAGCAATCGAATCCGGATATATCAAAAAAGAAAACGATACCCTATACCCCAAAATCCTTGTCAGCGAAACCGAAAAAATATACGGCGACATAATCAACGGATTTATCAGCGAAACAAATGAACTTATCGAGCCTGTTGTCGACGAAATGTACAAGTTTATCAAAAAATATGTCCCGAAGCATCTGATGGGCGAGTACCGGCTGTTTGTCCAACAAACCTCATGCGGCCTGCTCGACGGAATGATTGAAAAGTGTATCGAGCTTGGCACGCTTGTCCCGCCGGAAAAAACGCCGTCTGCCGAAGGCGTAGTCATGGTTGTAGTAAAAAAATAAATAATTTTGCGCGAGACAAATAGCCCTGCCGTATAATTCGGCGGGGCTAAAAACTTTTCAATTTTTCCTTTTTATTTGTGGTACTGGTGGCAGCGGCCCTCGACGTCGGGTTTTCTGTGTTCGATTGCCGCCATGGAAAATTCCACGCATTCGTGCACTTCGCCCGGGGTCATGCACCCGACTGCCACCATATCCTGATCCCGGATGGTGTTCCATACGAAAGTCAGGCCCACAAACGGGTTCAGGTGCCCCGCCGCCATCGGCTTGATTGTGAGCACCGGCTTTTTGGCCCCCCATATTATTTTATGCACGGTTTCCACTTCCATCTGCATCAAAAAGCCCGAGGCGTTGTATATCTGGATATATGTCTCCACGTCATACCCCCGGTTGTCCGCATACTGCACTATTTCCGGCATATGCGCCGAAAATCCGGGTATCATGCCGTTTTCCCTGATCATATACAGATAATCTTCGATGCGTTCTATTTTCCCCTTTTGCTTGTTGACCAGCTGCTCGATGCAGTAGTGGTGTAAAAGACAGATGTCAATGCCGGCGTTTTTGCAGTTTTTTATGTATTGGGCGGCCGAGCCGCGCGAGTCGGCGGAGTCGTTTGTGTCGACGTTGGCGAGTTCTATCATGTGTATCCTGTTTTGGGTCTGGCTGCCCGCCATTTTGACGCCGTCCAAGAAGAAAGGATTGTGCGCGAGCCCGCCGACGACCGTATCCACTCCGTGCGCGAGGTACGCTTGTATAATATCGGCTACGGCCTGCGAGTTGTTGTTGATCTGCTTGATGTGGGTATCGCGGGCAAATGTGCGGTGCGAGCCCCCCATGATGTTGTTGGTTCCCATAATCATGCGCGATATCGACAGGCCGCCTATTACAGTGCGCGGAAAAGCGTTCTTTGTTTCCATAATTTTTCCCCTTTACATTACATATTAATCTATTTTTTCATAAGCCTCTATCGCTTTTTCTATGTCCCTTTCCATTTTCCCCTGGCTTTTTTCAAAAGCGGAAACCCAGTCCACTTTCATATCGCGCCCGTAACGGTAACAGCTCACTTCCATAAAACTGCCGAAATTGTATATGTACCCTATATCATAGGCCACATTTGACAATATGATGTCGAGCATCTCCTGGCTCTCGTCGTCGCGCGCGTATTTGCCCCGCAGGTTGATCTCGTAATACGCCGGCTGCAGGGTGTACCTCGATTCGGCGGACAGATCCTCGAGGATCATCGCGGTCCTCTCGAGGTCTCCCGCGGTCCGCGGTATAGAGGCGCCCGTGGCGGCATTCGGTTCGTTGTTTGTTATGTATTTTTCCTGCGCCTTGTCCAATTTGGGGCACGGTATTATGCCGAAATCGGTTTCCATGCCCCTGAGCCGCTCCACTATTCTTATCCTTATCCACGTGAACAACGCCCTGTTTTCCGAAAACATCTTCACCTGTTCGTCGTATATGGGAAATTTTCCCTCATAGCTGTGCAGGTTCACGGAGTTTTCGGTGTCGGAGAGCATCTCGGAAAGATAGTCCGTGATCTGGTAACATCTTTCGGTTCCGAAGGTGATGACGGGGCGGTCGTTTTCGTCCTTGCTGACTATTTTTGAATTGCCGGACACGATAAACGACGATTCCGTGCCGCCCTGGATCACGTAGCCGAACAGATCGTCCTTGATGTACATGACCCCGTCGCCGTTTAGGTCCTTTGACACTTTTCTGCCCATTTCCATCAATTTATCGAAAGTCCAGTCTCCGCTTCTCACCAAGTCGTACGGACTCTCGAGAGCATGGTCCTTACAGAGCAGCTTGTTGAATATCATCGCCGTCATGGCGTCGTTGTCCATAATGAACAAATCGCCCTGTATCACGAATAACTTTCCGATGATCGACAAGTCGCGTATGCAGTCCCGGTTCCACCACGGCTTCGACAAATCGAGATACGGGATTTTAAACAGGTCCAAAAAATTCCCGCCCTGCGCCAGCGCGGCGACTTCCACAATATGCGGGACAATCACATCGTAGGTGTCGTCTCCGGCTTTCACCGCTTTTTGGGTCAATGAGCTCACTTGAGGGTATTCGACCACAAGCTCGGATATTTTTATATTGTATTTTTCCTCTATTTTTTTGTTTCGCCTGTAGACCGCGTCATTTATGACGTCTCCGTTTTCCTCTGAGGCGTACAGGTCCCGGTGGTTCCATTCGGCCCAGTCCGGGTCGTTTACCGTCCTGCACAAAAACAAAAACTCATGCCCGCCGAAGTCTTTTGCTTCCAGGTCGGGATACAGTCTTTCGGTCGCGGCTTCCTCGCCGGAACTTTCCTGCGTATCGGAGAGCTTGTCATCCGCGCCGGGCTTGGTTTCGTCGGGTTGTTCTGCCTTGCCGCACCCAAGCGTCAAACCGGCAGCCGCAATCAGGCATATCATCAAAGCAAAAATTTTTTTTGTCATAATTGTCATTTCCCCCCGGCCGGAGCGCGCCAGACTTCTTTGAGGGCGAGCGCCGCCGGTTTCGGCCTTGCCCAGAAATCGATTATCGTCGTGTTCGCCGGCTGCGGCCATGTGTCGTGCGATCCCCACAGAAGAAATCCGCCGCAGCCCGGAAACCGGTCTTTACAGGCTTTTGCCGCGTAGCTCAAATTTATCGCCTGCCTTTTTTGGCTCCAGGTTGTAAATTCCTCCAGATTCTCCGCCGGACGCCCGTTCGCGACGGCGAATTCGTCGCTGACAACCCACCACGACCACGGAGTGCACCAAAGCGGGTTGGAGCGGTCCGCCGGCCATACCGGATGGCCGTTGCTGTAGTACTCGGTTATATCGTCGGGATTATTTCCCGGGCAGCAGCACTCGGACCTGAAGAGCGAATCGTCGCCGCGCCAGTAGTTTTCCAAATCCTGTTGGGTGGCAAAGCCGTTATAGGGCCCGTGCACGTCGTAATGCATCCCTTTGCCGTACCATTCGGGGTTACCTCCCACGGAAGGGCCCGAAGGAGAATTGTACAGATAGCGGTGGACATTGTCATACTTCGCAGTGACGGCGCCAAGCGCGGCAAGCATCGGGTGGTCCGCCTGACAGGGTTTGCCCCCGGAGGTTTTCTGGCCGTCGAAAGTGCCCTGCAGCTCGTTTCCCGCGCACCAGATGCAAAGGGAGGCGTGATGGCGGCGGCGCGAAATGAACGTCTCTGCTATTTTTTTGAGCGCCTGTATCGACTGCTCGTCTTCCGGCGCCCAGTTTTCCAGCCCCGACGCGGTCAGCGGGTATTCCTGCCAGACCATGATGCCGTAGCGGTCGCACAGTTCATAGAAACATTCATATTCGAGATACCCGCAGGCGTTGATTCTGAACATATTCGCGCCGAGTTCCGCGTATAATTTTATGCGTTCTTCATATTCCGCATAGGATACATCCGCGTAATTCGCGCGTATCGGCTGAAAATTCACCCCCTGTAAAAATACCGGTTTGCCGTTTAAAACGCAGAGCCAGGGATCCGCGCAGGGCGGGGCGTTTTCGCACTGCCGCCACTCTACATGTTTGAACCCGGTGACTTTCTGTTCGGTGTCCAAAACGTTTCCCTCTGCGTCGAGAAGCTCGAAACCCACGGTGTACAGCGGCTGCGGGCCTTCCAGATTGGTCCACCAGAGCCGGACCGGAAGCCCTTCCCATACCGCGCCGTTTTCGTATTTTTCGCGTTCAAATTCTTTTTTTGCTATGATGGTTTCGCCGTCTGAAAGCGACATGCGGACACTTTTGGCTTTTTCGCCTTCGATTCTGCCGTAAAGGGTTAATAACCCCGCGTTTTTTTCCAGATCATAATCCGAAGTGAAACTCGCCTCCCCGAAGCGGTTTCCGTCGGAAACCGAAAGCAGGATTTTGTCCGATATGCCGATCTGCACAAGGCGCACCACCCAGTCCCAGGTATAATTATACCGGGTTTTCCATTCGGTCATTTTGGTCGAATAGCCGAACTGCCCGAGCCATCTGGGCGGAAGGTCGAATACAACCGCGAGTTCGTTGCCGCTTTCTTTCAGGCGGCCGCCAAGGGGAAACGCATATGTCAGATGGGAACCTTTGAATGTGCCGATCTCCTGCCTGTTCAAATAAATCCAGCCGCTGTAGTCGAGGCCCATGCATTCCAGCACTATTTCACTTCCCTGCTTGATCCATTCGTCGGGAAGCGATGCGGAGTAGATCCAGCTGCGGTTTTCGATCCATTCGATTTCAAGCGAATTTTTGAAAAAAAGCCAGTCCTTTATAATCCCGCCCTCCAAAAGGGACTGCTGGACCGACCCCGGCACTTTCGCGGGGATGGGGCGCACCTGGGCCGAAGGCTCGCGGTTTTTTTCGTCGAATCCCAGCCAGGCATAAGGGGCATATCCCGCCAGCGTCCAATCCAATGACGATAAATCGAATATTTTTTTCATGTATTTTCTCCTTATTTTACTCTTTTGTTTTTTCCAATCTTTTGATTTCGGTTTCGATTTTGTCGGTATCAAGCGGATATTGCCCGTATTCTTTGGCGACTTTTACGATTTCGATTATGTTTTCGTACGGCGTGTTATACCCGCACTGGTCGCCCGTCGACAAAACAAATCCCCCGCCTTGCCCCGCGTCGCGGATCGCGCGCAAGGCTTCAAGGCGCACCTGCCGGGTGTTTCCGAGCATGACGCCGGAAGTATGAAGATTGCCCATCAAAGCGAGTTTATCCCCGAATTTTTGTTTCAGGTCGGAAAGCTCGCAATCTCCCATCGGCAGTACTTCAAGCGGATTGACATAATCCAGGTCGGTTTCTTTAGCGCACATTTCGACCAAGTCGTATTCCTTTCCGCACGAATGTATGCCGGATAAAATATTCGCCTGTTTCGCTATTTTTGTGACTTTTTTTATCGTAGGCAGCGACATTTTGCGGAATATATCGGGCGATTGCAGCGTTATCGAGCCGCTTCCGCCGGTGAGTATGCTCTCCACTTTTGCATCCGCCGCGAATTCCATTTGACGGACGCAGATTTTGTCGTGTTTTTCCCGGAGTTCTTCAAATATTTCAGGGTAGTCGTAATAGGCGAATGAAAGCTCTTCCAGATTCGCGAACCCGTAATAATGATGCAAACCCGGGCAGCCCACAAAACAGCATATCATGCCGGTTTCCTGCATTTCTTCTTTCTGCTGCAAATACGGCGTTTTGTCATAGCCCGTTATCTGGGGGAAAAAATATTTTAAAAATTTGTATTGCCCTTTTATGTCCTTTATGTATTTCTCCGTGCAAGTGGCCGGAGCGCCTCTGGGGGCGACGGTTACAGACGTCAAATCGCCGTCCGGCGTTCGCATTATTGTGAGATATTTTTTGGCTTCGTATGTATCTTCGAGGACTTTTGTCTCATATGTCACATCTTTGCATGTGCCGTCGTATTTGTAATTCAGCCAGCCGTTGAACATCCAGCCGTCAATTCCGAAATAGCGGGCGGCCCGGATATATGCCGTCGTCAAATCTATCGGGTCGTAAAAAGCCTTGCCCGACAGTTTCGTGGGTATCATAATTGATATGTCGGGCGTAGCCGGAACCCTGTCCGGGATTTTGTGCCCCAGGGCGCACATGATGCGTTCCCTTCCTGTCATTTTCATGCAAAATTACCTCATTTCATTTTTATATTTTTCAATAAAGGCGAGTGTTTCGTCCATGCCCTTTATTCCGGCGGTGGTCCCCATTGCCGTCACGCACATGCCGCCCGCCGCATTGGCAAACTGCGCGCATTTTTCCGGCGGCCAGCCTTTTGACAGGCCCGTGAGAAATCCCGCGCAGAAACAATCTCCCGCCCCCGATGTATCAGCGACCGGAAGATCGGCATACGCGGGCTTGTAAAACCCTTTTTCGTTCCGCGTTTTTACGTAGCAGCCCCTCTCGCCGAGTTTGATTGCGACGTTTTTCGCGCCCATGGAGACAAAGACTTCCGCAATATCCCCGGGATCTTTTTTGCCATGGCTCAGCATGACCGCTTCTTCGAAACTCGGCATGAACCAGTCGAGATAAGGCAAACAACCGCCTATTTTGTCCATCCAGGCCCCCGACGGGTCCCAGGCGGTGTCAAGGCAGCACAAAATCCCCTCCGCATTTGCGCGTCTTAGCAGCTCCCGCGCGCCTTCACCGTCAAAAGAGGGCAAAAGAAACGTGCCCGCAATAAACAACACCGGGGCGCGCCTTATTTTTTCGAAATCGATATCCGCGAGCCCAAATTCGGCATTGGAGCCGAAACAGTGCATAATGGAGCGCTCGCCGTCCGCATTTACGGCGACAACCGAAGATGAAGTCTGCGAATCTTTGCCGATATGCAGGCCCTCTGTGTCAACGCCCGCGCCGTCGATCTCGCCCTTTACGAACCTGCCGAAACTGTCGGGACCCACTCTGCCGAACAGCTGCGCTTTCATGCCCAATTTGGCCAGAGCGACCGCGGCGTTGGACGCGCATCCCCCCACTGACAATTGAATTTGGTCCACCTTGGTCAGCAGCCCCTTTTCGGGAAGCGCTTCAACGGGCTTGGCGAAAACGTCGGCGGTCACGACCCCGATACATGACACGTCAAACATAAATATAATCCCTCCTTTTTTTACTCGAGATTTTTATACGCTTCGATGATTTTTTCCAAGTTGGCGTCAAATACGCCTTCGTACTTTTCGTAATACGCGGCATAGTCGCTGCCCCCCGGCCTGAGCGTTTCCCTTAAAATAAGCCCCGGGCCCCATCCGTTTTTGGAGCCTTGCCCGATGGGCACCATATAGAGGTAGCCGAAAGTGGCGGACAGGCCGTTTCGTATGATGTCGAGCATCTCCGCGCTCTCTTCGTCGCGCGCGAATTTGCTTTTCAACACCGTTTCATAAAAGGCGGGTACGACCGTTTTTGAGCTTTCGGCGCACAGCGCTTCCAATGCCGCCCCGCTCATGTCGGTATCTCTCGCATCTTCGGGAATTCCGAACACGTTGAATCCCCCATGCGACGTGGTGAGATATTCCTTTTGGTTTTCGTCCCATTTCGGATAGGGAATAATGCCGAAATCGGTGTCCATTTCGCGCATATTTTTGATGTCCCCCAAAAATGTGGGCATGATCATAAGCCTGTCCGAAAAAAACATGGGCTCCAAAACATTCACAAGCGAGGCGTTTGCCTCCTCGGGGCTGAAAACGCTCACGTTGTTGTTTAAAAAATCATACACGATATCGTTGAGCTGATACATTTTATCGCAGTTTTCCGTCAGGTACGGATATCCGTTTTCGTCCCATTTCGTCACGGGGATATCGAAGGCCACATAATAATTGTCCGTAAAATTGCCGATCATCGTGCCAAATCCGTACAGGTCGTTTTTATCGTATTTGCCGTTGCCGTCTATATCCTGCGTTATATCTTTTGTCACCTTTATCAGTTCCTCCAATGTCCACCGCCCGGATTTTACCGATTGATACAAATTGGGCACATTGTAATCGCGCAGCATGTTCTTGTTGAACATCAGCGCGTATATGCTCTCCCACAAAATGACCGAAACGTCGCCGGTCGCCAGATATATTTTGTTGTTCACCGTCATTTCGTCGTTGATCTTTTTGGTCCACCACGGCTTATCCAGATCGAGATAGCCGATTTCACTCAAATCTTTGTACAGCGCGTCGCCCACTGTGGAGACCATGCAGACCTGAAACCCCGTAATCAAATCATAGGCCCCCAGCCCGCTCATGACGGACTTGGTTATCGCGGCCAGATACCGGTTCCAGTCGTCCCATTCCCCGGGCATGTCGTGGGTGTTGATTTTGATATTCAGCCGTTCCTCCACTGCCACATTCCTGAAAAATATCGCGTCGTTTACGACTTCGCCGTTCTGTTCATCGACGCTGACATCGTACTTTTTCAAGGTCCGCGTGAGCACGTTGAATTCCGCGCCCTTGAAGTCCAACGGCGGCAAATAATCGGCGGTTTCCTGAACTTCGCCGGCATCCCCGCTCGAATGGGTATTTTCGGGCGGCTCTGTTTTGATTTGTTCCCCGCAGGACCAAAACAAAAGCTGCGCCAGCATAAGCGCCGTTAAAACAAAAGCTGTTTTGAATTTCATTTTTTCACCTTTCTTTAAAAATACCGTTTAATACTCCGCCCGCGACCAAAAGTGATCGACTGCCGCCTTGTAGTTTTTATACGGGACATTGGGGGAGAGCGAATGGTCCGAGCCGAACACATACGCCGCGCCCATTTCGCGCATGCCGTCCATCAGTTCGTCGGTTTCGCCAATGATCTGCTCCATTGTTCCGTTTTCCAAAGTGACCGCGCTCAATCCGCCGATAAATACGAGTTTGTCCTTGTATTTGCGGGCGAATTTCAGCGGGTCGCAGCCCGCTTTCCGCTCCATCGGATTCAAGCCGTCAAAGCCGCAGTCCGCAATCATCGGGAGAGCCTCTTCCATTCCGCCGCAGCAATGAAATACGACAGGCAAGCCGTATGATTTCAAATGATCCACTATTTCCTTGTAGAAGGGGGCAAATAACTTATCCAAGGTCCCCGGGGAACAATATGTCCCGTTTTTATACGCCAGATCGTCGTAAAGCCAGACGCCGTCGGGCAGTCCCGCCCGGGCAAACAGCATATCGTACATTTCCTTGAAAAAATCCGTATATACGCGGTTGAAGTCCAGCGCCCAGTCCGGGTCGAGCAAAAAAGTTTCGAACATGCAGATGTCGCCCAAACTCGCCCGCATACATTCCCACAATCCCCCACTGCCGAAAAACGCCCACAATCCCCTTTCGCGGACTGACGCGAGGGCCTTTTTATTGTCTTCGGCCCGCATGCGGCTTTCGTCGGCTTTCACGAAATCCCGGTAATCGCGCTCCCATATCTTTCTCGAGCTCATCAGAAAATCCACGTGTTCGGGAGTGCCGGATTTGTGCTTCCAGTATTTGAAAGCCGCTCCCGCGCCGTTCCGGCGCACCGACCACGCGTCGGTTTCCTCCAGCAATTCGTCATATCCCTGTTTCGGCAGCCAATCGAACCAGCCCCCCGCGGATTCCATGTCAAACCCGAAGTGCGCGGTTGCGCCCACCGGGTTTTTGGATTCCGGGGCGGCCGGGTACCCCTGGTTTGTCCACTCGGCCATCGTATCCCACCAGGGGGAATCAAACAGCCCCATGCGCGGCGCTTTTTTATTCCTCAGCAAAGAATCGATTACTTCTCTTCCGTTCATCAATACAACATCCTTTCGTTTTTTACTTTTTTATCTAAAATACAGCGGATAACAAGTGAAATAACGGCCTGTTTCCACTTTGAAATACGGTATATACGATATATTTTCATGGCCTTTGACCATATATCTCAAGCTGTTTTTTTCTCCATCCCCGAAAAGCCACAATCCGAAATCCCCGGGGTTGAGTTTGAGTTTAAACAAGCCGAGATAATCATCGGCTTCCAAATCTTCCCCAGGCTCCGAGACGGCCGCCATCAAAAGCGGCCCGTATTCCAAGGCGTAACGCTCAAACCCCGGAATCTGTTCTGTGCCTGTATACCGCGTCAAATTCCATTTGAACTTCAGCTCGAATTCTATCACATGCTCCGCTCCGCTTTCCCAGATTTTTTCAATGCACAAATATGAGCCCGGGGTTCCGGTGTATTTTTTTCCGCCGGTTGTAATTTCTGCTTCCTTTTCCGCCCAGGCCGGAATCCGCAGCATCACCTTGAATTTTTCGCTTTTTTGGCAGGATATGGTGATTTTGACTTTTCCGCTGTACGGCATATCCGCCCTCTGAACTACGCTTACGACATTTGTTTCGCGCTCCCATTTGAATTCGGATGAACTGTATATATCGAAATAAATCGAATCCTCGTTCACGGAATACAAAAATTCGGGCAGCATTCCGAAAATCCGCGTACCCACGCCGCAGCAGCAGTGGACAATCCCGCCGTGGCTGACACTTCCCGCGGCGCGCTTCCCTTCGAGCCAGGCGAAATACCTTATCGATTCGCCGCCGTCCTGATTGGCTATGGCTATGTTGTACAGGGATTTTTCCATTTCGTTTACATACATTTCCGATTCGGGCCGCATCCGGTGAAAACGTTGGTTCAGCCATATCCAGAACGCGTTGCAGCACAATTCGTTGTAGGACTTCGGAGGGGCGAGCCACGCGCAGCCCGGCACAGAAATTTCGGCCTCGCACATCACAATCCCGCCGCCCGCGTGCTGCCAGTCCTTTTTATACGTCTCATAAAACGCGTCTGCCGCATTTATGTAATAATTATTCCCCGTGGCTTTATACAAATCGAGATAACCCTCAAACGCCTCGATTTCGGTACCGTGGGGATGAGGCTCGGCTCCGTGCTGGCGGCGGGTTTGTACGGCGTCTTTCTCGCCCATTATGTACTGAGCCAGGCGCCAGGGTTCCTCATAATATTTTTGGGTTATCTCTATGTCTTTTTTTGTGCCGAACGGCGTGTTGTACACATACGGGCTGCAGACCGTTCCCTGATAGGCGAGGCACAGGTATTTTATAACCGGCAGATCGCCGCATTCGTGATTGAACCAGTTCTGCCAGTTTTTGAGCAGCATCCCCGCGTCCCCGCTGCCCGAAAGCCAGGCGGCGTACAATCCGTAGGTGAGCCAAATGCGCACATAATGCGGATATTCCTTGGTGGCAAACAATTCCCGCTCGATTGCCATGATATATCCGTCTTCGTCCGCGCAGCTTTTTATTTCGTCGATTATGCAGTCCACGATTTCGCGCAGTTTTTCGTTTTCGGCCCACCTGAGCGCGTTTCCCGCCCCCATGAGCAGCAGCCCGGCGGTCTGGCCGTGCAGGTTATCCTCGAAATGTCCGCGGTAGGGCTCCCCCGGGGCGTTTTTTTTGGCGCGTTTTCTGAACCAGTACAAGGCGGAATCGATATTTATGCCCTGCAAATATTCCGTGTTGTTTTCAAACACGCGCCGAAACAGCCCGTCTTCGAGTTTCACCCCGTAAAGCGGCGTGAATATTTTGTCCTTGATTTTGTTGTTTTCGTTGTTGTCAAAAATTTGGCCTTTCATTATAATACGCGCACCGTCCTTTCTATGTGAATTATCGCTCCCTGAGGCAGCGGTGCGTGGATTATGTCTACAGGCAAATCAAGCTCCTCTTCGAGGTATTGTTTCAAACCAATAATTTCAAGAAGGCAAACTGATTCTTTTTCGAATTCCACAAGCAAATCCAAATCGCTTTTTTCCGTTGCTCGCCCATCGGCGTAAGAGCCAAAATACTCCGCCTTTGTAAGCGGAAATTCATTTGCGGCTTTTTTCACCGCGGCAACGATTTTTTCGTGTGTTAACATAATCTACACTTCGCTCCATCAATTATTAAACATATCAAAACTGCTTGTATAAATCTTCCAGCCTGTCTATGTGACCCCGCAGCGCCGCACGCAGCTCGCTTGCGTCCCCGGCGTTTGCCGCCTTTTCCATTCCGAAACTGTATGCGTCCGCTATTTTTGCGATTACCGCATTCAACCCGTCCAATATGCCCTGAAATACCGCGCTCGAATCTTTTTCGCCCGCATCCCTCTTTGGCCGCTCGTATGTGCCCGTTTCGATACTTTCCGCTATGCTCCTGATTTCGTCTTCCGATCCGCCGGTCGCCAATTCCTGCAGCCGCTGCCGCGTGATATTCGCCGCCCCGGAGAGTATTTCTCCTTTGGCTTCGGCTGAATTTTCTCCGATTGCGTCGATTGCCGCCGCCAGTTGTGCATCACGGTCAATTGTTCTCGACGATACTTTGTACTGTTCCGCTAAGCGTTGCGACGTCGATTTTTGAAAAACGTCATTTTGTCGTTTTTTCATTTGTTCCGAATATAAGTTCGATGTGCCCTGCACCCGCTTATCCGCGTTGTAGTGTACCCCGCGGTAATATGAGAGCTGTATCGGCGTCAAGTTACGCCGCGCTACTTGCGTAGTGATGATCCATATCAGCGCCTCGTCTCGCGATGCAAATTCTTTGTCGATCGTCTCAAATTCGATTTCGTGTTTTTGGCATATTTCATAGCGGTTATGGCCGTCTATCAATATATTGTTCCAAAGCACGAGCGGGTGCAGGCAGCCATTTTCTAACAGGCTTTCTTCGAGCAGCGCGTATGTCTGCGCGTCGAGCGCGGGCAGCAGCGCCTTGAACTGTTCGTCGATGATTATCTTTTTTTCCATTTCGAACCGCCTCCTTTATGTTAATTTAATTATATCAAGTATCAAAAAATAAATCAAGAAAAATTTTACAAATTTATCATTGAAATTTTGTTTTGGATATGCTATCCTGAATATGTCGAAAGGGGTAATTTATTTATGTTAAAAAAAATTTACAGCGCATTACTTGTTTTTTCGGTTTTGGCCTTACTATTGGCATGTTCGCAAGACACGCAGAATAATTCGTCGCCGGAAAAGGGAACCTCCGGGATACCGGATTCCGGCGGCGAACAAGCGGCTGAAAGCAAAAATGAAAGATTCACGCCGAACCTGCCTGAAAGTGACTTCGGAGGATATGAATTCCGCGCTCTCGTGCCGGTAAATAACGCATACGGTTCATATACGTTTGACGTGGAAGAGGAAAACGGCGACAATTTAAACGATGCGATATACAAGCGCAACCGCTATATCGAGGATAAATACAACGTCGTTTTGACGCAGACCGAAATCAGCGATTTCTGGCCGTTGATCGATTTGTTTAAAAAGAGCGTGATGTCCGGCTCTGACGACTTCGACGTGAGCACGCAGAACAGGTCTTTAAACCTCGCAAGCCAAGGGTATTGCCTTTTGCCCGACGATTTGCCGTATATAGATATGACCCAGCCGTGGTACGCGCACGATTTGAACGAAACGTACCGTATCGGCAACAAAAATTTCATCGCTTACAGCGACGAATGCATGAGCGTTTATGACGCGGTCATAGCCCTTTGCTTCAACAAGGCGCTGATACGCGACCTTGGGCTTGAAAATCCGTATGAGCTCGTGAAAA
>WQXD01000072.1 GCA_009785015.1 Oscillospiraceae bacterium
CCGGGCGACGACTATGAGAACGACACACCGATAACAACGGCATTGAAACTAACCCCCGATAAAGTTGGCGGGTTGAACGTGCCGGGCGATTATGTGGCGGTGTTCAGGGAGAACGCAGACATGACGATCACCTACGCGCCGCTGACATTTGGCAACGACAGCGGCTGGACGGCGCAGACCCTGGATAACAAGGGCGGCGATGTGAGCAGCGAAGGCGAAATACTGGCACCATTCACGGAAAACGCGTCAGGCAGCACGGCAAGCGCAAACACAGGGTACAGTTTCATCGGCTGGTTCAATCTGGGCGACGACTACAAAACAGCCGCGCCGATAACTGCGGAAGCGAAGCTTACTCCGGTTAGAGTTGGCGGGCTGAATATGTCGGGCGATTATGTGGCGGTGTTCAGGGAAAACACAGATGTGACAATCACCTACGCGCCGCTGACATTCGGCAACGATACAGGCTGGACGGCGCAGACGCCGGATAACAAGGGCGGCGGAGTGGATGTGCCGTCAGAGAGTGCCGCTCCGTTCACGGGTACAGCGAACGGCAGCACGGCAAGCGCAAACGCAGGGTACAGCTTCATGGGCTGGTTCAATTTGGGCGACGACTATGAGAACGACACACCGATAACTACGGAATCGAAGCTAACCCCCGCGAAAGTGAACGGATTGAACATGGCGGGCGATTATGTTGCGGTGTTCAGGGAAAACCCTGACGTGACGATCACCTACGCGTCTAAAACGGTTGCGTCAAACGGAACAACACCGCAAACAGATAGCTTTGGCGGCAGTGTTTCACCGACTACACAAAATGATGTGGCTCCGGCGACAGGCACACCTGAATCTACCGCGAGTGAGAACGCAGGGTATACATTTATCGGTTGGTATGCCGCAAGTGATACGGCGTTTTTAATCAAACTTGGCAGTACTTTAACATTTATACCTTCGAAATCCGGCGAGTTGAACGTGTCTGCGGATTATGTGGCCCTGTTCAAAGAAAATGACGATGTGACGATCACGTACGCGCCGCTGACGTTCAGCAACGATACAGACTGGACGGCGCAGACGCCGGACAACAAGGGCGGCGATGTGGATGTGCCGTCAGAGAGTGCCGCTCCGTTCACGGAAAACGCAGAAGGCTCAACGGCAAGCGCAAACACAGGATATAGTTTCATCGGCTGGTTCAATTTGAGCGACGACTACAAAACAGCCGCGCCGATAACAACGGAGGCGAAATTTACCCCCGCGAAAGTGAGCGGGTTGAACATGCCGGGCGATTATGTTGCGGTGTTCAGAGAAAACACAGACATTACGATCACGTATGCGCCGCTGACATTTGGCAACGACAGGACGGCGCAGACGCCGGACAACAAGGGCGGCGATGTGAGTGTATACACAGAGAATGTCGCGCCGTTCACGGGCGAATCTGAATCGACGGCAAGCGCAAACGCGGGATATAGCTTCGTTGGCTGGTTCAATCTGGGCGACGACTATGAGAACGACACACCGATAACTGCGGAGGCGAAGCTTACCCCCGCGAAAGTGAGCGGGTTGAACGTGGCGGGCGAGTATGTGGCGGTGTTCAGGGAAAACGCAGATGTGACAATCACGTACGCGCCGCTGACATTCGGCAACGACAGCGGCTGGACGGCGCAGACGCCGGACAACAAGGGCGGCGATGTGAATGTATACAAAGAGAATGTCGCGCCGTTCACGGGCGCGCCTGAATCGACGGCAAGCGCAAACGTAGGATATACATTCATCGGCTGGTTCAATCCGGGCGACGACTATGAGAACGACACACCGATAACAACGGCATTGAAACTAACCCCCGATAAAGTTGGCGGGTTGAACGTGCCGGGCGATTATGTGGCGGTGTTCAGGGAGAACGCAGATGTGACGATCACGTATGCGCCGCTGACATTTGGCAACGACAGCGGCTGGACGGCGCAGACTTCGGATAACATGGGCGGCGATGCAGACCATTCCGGCAAAAACATAACTCCGGTAGCCGGAACGGTATCAGGTTCAACTGCGACGGCGAACGCGGGGTATAGTTTCGTTGGCTGGTTCAATCTGGGCGACGACTACAAAACAGCCGCGCCGATAACTACCGCGCTTACATTAACCCCCGCGAAAGTGAGCGGGTTGAATGTGGCGGGCGAGTATGTGGCGGTGTTCAGGGAAAACCCTGACGTGACAATAACTTATGCGGCGATAACATTTGACGCCAATTGGGGATTATTAAGTACAGACGGCGGCGATGTGAGCGTGTACGCGGAGAATGTCGCGCCGGTCACAGGCGCGCCTGAATCGACGTCAGCGGCGAATACGGGTTATACATTCGTTGGCTGGTTTATGCAGGGAGCCGATTACAAAAACGAAACGCCCATAAGTACAGACGAAAAATTTATTCCGGAAAAAGACGGCGCAAGCGGACTGTACGAGTCAGGCGACTTTGTCGCGGTATTTGTTAAAAATCCGACCCGGGGCGGCGGGCAGCAACCGACGACGGAAGAAACTACGGAAGAAGAAACTACGGAAGAAGAAACTACAGAGGAAGAAACTACGGAAGAGCCATCGGCAGAATTTATAATAAATGAAACCACGGAAGAAGAAACTACGACAGAGCCATCGACAGAACAATCGACAGAACCCGCGATAAACGAAACCGCGGAAGAAAAAACGACAGAACAATCGACAGAGCCCGCGATAAACGAAACCGCGGAAGAAGAAACGACAGAGCCATCGACAGAACCCACGACAGATGAAACCGCGGAAGAAGAAACGACCAAACAATCGGCAGAGCCCGCGATAAACGAAATTACAAAAGAAAACACGACGGAATTTTTGAGTAAACCGGAAATACGCGAACACAAAACAACAAAGCCGACGGGCGGATCCGTTGCCGAGCCGGTAATCAATCCAAGCGATACAACGGCATTGCCGGAGATTTTGATTCTTCCCGAGGCGGAATTAAATCAAAATACAACGGAACACGCAAAAAATAATCCGTCAACGGGCGACAATACAATCTTTGCGTTATGCGTTTTAATTATATGCGCGGGTACTGTTGTCTTTGTCAAAAAGAAATTCGGGATAAGGTAAGAAAGGGATTGATTTATGAAAGCACGTAAAAAAATAGCGTTTATCGGTTCGGGGAGCGTCGTGTTCACGCGCAATTTGGCGCACGATATCCTCACGTTCCCGGCATTTTCGGATTGCGAAATCGCACTGATGGATACAAACGCGGCAAACCTTGATTTATCCAAAAAAGCCGTCGAAAAAATCATCGCGGAGGGCAAATATCCCGCAATTGTTTCTGCGGCGACGGACAGAGCGGAAACCCTGAAAGGCGCGGACGGCGTTTTGTGCACGATCGAATGCAGCGACGATGCGACGACAGCTTCGGACGTGAATATACCGCTAAAATACAATATAAGCGTAAATATCGGCGACACGCGCGGCCCGTCGGCGATATTCAGATACCTGCGCACGCTGCCGGCCCTGACAGATATTGTGCGCGATATGGAAAAGTATGCGCCGAATGCGGTCCTTTTGAATTATACCAACCCGATGGCGATGCTCTGCCGCTCAATCCAGCAAATATCCGACATAAAAATAACGGGCCTGTGCCACAGCGTCCAGGGAACGGCCGGAATGCTGGCAAAATGGATAGGCGCGCCGATGAGCGAAATATCATATTTGTGCGCGGGGATAAACCATCAGGCGTTTTATCTGAAATATGAGTGGAACGGCCGCGACACATACCCGCTGATCAAAAAAGCGATGGAAAACCCGGACATATTGAACGAAGAACAGGTGCGCAACGATTTATTCCTGCACCTCGGATATTACGTGACGGAATCGAGCGGGCATAACAGCGAATATGTCGCATGGTACAGAAAACGCCCGGATTTGATAGAAAAATATTGTACACACGGCACAGGCTGGAACCCCGGCCGCCAGCGCAGTGCCGGCACCAAAGCGCGCAAGCACGAGCACAGGTTGAACGAGTTTAATAATTTTATAAACAATCCCGTAAACTTACACCGCGGCGAAGAATTCGCCTCGTATATATTCAACGCGGTTTTCGGCGACCAGACCATGTTCGAGTTCAACGGCAACGTGCGCAACTTTAATTTGATAGACAACCTGCCGTACGGCGCGTGCGTCGAAGTGCCGGTACTCGCGTCCAAAGGCGGGTTAAAACCCATGAAAGTCGGCAAACTGCCGCCGCAGATAGCGGCGCTGTGCAATATATCGTCAAACTGCGAGGAAATGGCGGTGGAAGGCGCGCTGACCGGCAATAAAGATTTGATTTATCAAGCGTGTTATTTCGACCCGCTCTCGTCGGCGGTGCTCAGCTTGGCCGAGATCAAATCGATGGTTGACGAGATGTTCGCGGAGCATGAAGGCTGGCTGCCGATGTTTGACAAGAGGCTTTGATGAAAAGACCAATTTTATTTTGTGTAATTTTGGCGGGTTATTGCAAAACCGGAAGCCAATAATTTGCCGAATATTATAGGATGGCGCGGTAACTCCAACCCCGTTCCCTCCGAGGCCTCTGTTGCCCATTTCATCGGCAAAAACATTTTTTTGTTGTTTTATGAGTTTTTCTATATAAAAGAATGCCGCCCCGGTAAAAGGAGCGGCATTCTTTGTTTAATATGAATTAGACGATGTAAACCACTTTGAATTCTTTTACGTTCGAGCCGTTGCCTTTTATGTCGAATATGAGGAAATATCCGTCGCCGAGAGCAACTTCGCCATCGATGTTGAGGTTGTTGGCCTCCGTACTGAGGATTATTTCCCTGTCGTCGAATACGAGTTTCGCTGTTTTTCCGGCGAGAACGAGATTTTTGTTGCTCAAGCCGTTCTTCAGAACGCTGTCGGCTATATCCATCAGGAATTGCGCGTCCGATATCTTTACTGCTTCCCATTTCGCAGTCAGAGTTATATCTTCTTCAATCGTTTGTTCGAAATTAAACTCGTACTCGCTTTCGTTTTTGTACCAGCCTAAAAATACATAACCTTCGCGTTCCGGGTCTTCGGGACGTTCTATTAATTCGTCTTCTCTTACTCTTATCGCCACATTAATGGTGATATCGTCGTTGTAATCGAACGTTACAGTATATGTTTCAAGTTCGGCTTCGTAGAAGAATATAGGATTTGTAAACGCAAACGGAGCCGATGTGTCGAATGAAGGACCATTTAATTTACGTGTTTCGGTTTCCGTGCCTTCTACTTCCATTCTGATGAAATCTCCGGGTTTAACGAACAGCTCAACGCTTTCGTCAAATGAATTCGCGTTTATCTCTTTTGAATATACGACTTCGCCGTTTTTGATAAGCAGGACTTTTGTCAGAGGCAGGAAATATTCGCCGCTTATATCAAGCGTTACATATTCTCCATCTTTTGAAACCCCGACATCGTCGCCCATCATGGCGTTTCCCAGTCTGAAATCTATAACGGGACCATTTGAGCCGTACATATGACCGGCTCTGTGTCCGTCAAGAATACCTTCGGCAGTATATTCTTCGACATATACGGTGGTGTACGCTTCTCCAATGTAGCGCGAAGAATGTGTGTCCGTCGTGGCAATGCCGTAAAGATGCCTGCCTTGACTGTTTAATAAATCCCATTTTTCAAACGCTCTGGCATTGACAATATACCTGCCCGCATACCATGCGTTCCAGACCTCAATGCCGTCTATTGGAGATTCCCAGCCATTGTTTTGCTGCCAGCGGTCAACGCCGTCGTCGAATGGGTGCGCCACATAAACCAGACCTTCGCCATTTGTGTCATTTTTAAATGTCTGCACCGCAACCGGAGGTGTAAGTGAAGAATAGTTTTTCTCTTGATTTACGTTTATGAACACCGCGTGAGAATAGGTGCTGTGCGAATATTCGTTGCCGCGTATCGGGATTATGCCGTATTGCGGACCTGCGATCAACGCATCAGCCCAGCCTCTTGACGTGCTGTGGTCTGTGATTGTCACATAGTCGATACCTTGTTTTTGCGCCTGCGCAAAATTTTGGAATATTGTTCCCGAACCGTCGGAATATAGGGAGTGGTCGTGGCTGTCTCCCGAAACCCATCCGGCCAGTCCCGACGCGACGCTGCCCATTCTGATTGTTTCTTCTTTTCCGGTTTCGTCCGTTGTCAGGAATAATTTTACGCTGCCCGATACGGCTCTGACCGTCCAGCTTATAGTTTCGCTGGATTTCGCGGGGACTTCGAGCGCTATATTTTTCTGTCCGCCAGTAATTATGCCGTCGCCCATTATATTTAATTTTGCGTTGACGCTTCTTGCGGAAGTTCCGTCATTTGTGAATATCGCCGTCACGGTCGCGGAACCATCTGCGTTTTTCACCGTTTCGTGGGTTTTTGTGAGAGGAGGGACAAATTCTTCCCCTGTGTACGCCGATAAGAGTATGCCGACTTCATTTGCCGAAAGGGTTTTGTCAAATATGACGAAATCGGATATCGCTCCGTAATAGCCATAATCCGCATACCCGTCCGAACCGATTCTTGTCGGCGCGACGTTTTGCAGGCTTTTGCCGACAGAACCGGGATAACTGCCGTCGGTTTCGCCATCTATAAGCAATTTGCCGTCTATATATAACGAGAATTTGCCGTCTGTTCTGTTACCTGTCATCGTGACATAGTGCCAATCGGAGTTTACGCCGGACTGAGGTCTTGGGGTTATGCGCCCTACGCCCGTTGCCTGTACGTTCATGATAATGGAAGTGTCGGTCAGTGTGCTGATCAGTATGCCGTCTGCGCTTGCGCCGCTGGTATTATTCCAGTTCGAGTTTCCGAAAAATACGGGATAACTGCCGTAAGATGCGCCGAACATATTGTTCGCCCAGAACGAAATTGTAAAATCGTTGCTGTAATCGACTTGCCCGATGTCTACATTGGAACTGCTGTTGACAACACCGTATTTGCCGTCGCCGAATTTTATCGCCTGACCGCCATCCCTGCCGGACACATAACTGGCTCCGCTGGTTGCGGCATTGGCAACGCTGTAGGACGTTTGGTTTTCCGCGTTGAAATATTTGGCGTTGATATTGCCGGTCACGTCTTCATATGAGCCGTCAAACGGAAAATACGCCGACACAGCGTTTCTCAGTTCTTCCGGTATCCTGCCGATATAATCAACAGTTTCTCCGCCTTCGACAAAGAATATCGGATTTGAGAACGCGAATGGAGCTGACGTAAAGAAAGAATGATTGTTGTAATTACCGTTGGTCAGCTTTTTCGTCGCCGTCTCAACGCCCTCGACTTCCATTCTAATGAAATCGCCGGGTTTAACGAATACCTGCACAGTTTCATTGAAGGATTTTGCGTTTACATCTTTTGTATATACAGTTTCACCGTTTTTGATAAGCAAAACTCTTGCCAGATCGCTTATGTAATAACCGCTCATGTTGACATTGACATTTCTGCCGTCCGCCGGGATCTCAAAATCGTCGCCCATCATTGCGCCGCCGATTTTAAAATCTATGACAGGTCCGTTGGAGCCGTACATATGACCCGCTTTATACCCGTCGATGATACCGTCTATACTGTATTCATCAACGAGAACGGTCGTATATACCGCGCCCATACCGTCTGCCGAATGAGTGTCCGTGTCCGCTATGCCGTATAAATGCCTGCCTTCGTTGTTCAGCTTGTCCCACTGTTCGCGAGCCTGCTTGTTAGCCCGGTAATTGGACGCGTACCAGCCGTTCCAAACTTCGATACCGTCGATTGCGGCGTTCCATGAATCGTTTCTGCCCCATGGATCGGCTGAAACCGTGCCGTCATATGGGTGAGCGGCGTAAGCAAGACCCCTGCCGTTTGTGTGTTCTTTAAAAAGAACGACGGCTTCTTTAGGGAGTCTGCCACTATTATAATTAAATTCGCGCTCAACATTCATGAATACGGCATGACCGTTTCCACTGTACTCGTTGCCCCACATCGGGAGTATATTATTTTTAGCTCCTTCAACCTGAGCGTCCGCCCAGCCTCTGGAATTGTCATGGTCGCTTATGTTGATGAAATCCATTCCGGCTGTTTTTGCCACGGCAAAATTTTGGAGTATCGTTCCCGAACCGTCGGAATTTCTGGAGTGGTCGTGCGTGTCGCCGGAAATCCAACCCGCGCTCTTTGAAGTGACTTTGCCTACTCTTTCTTCCGCTGTGACGCCGTTTACTGTGGAAACAACGATAAGCCTTGCGCTGCCTGTCAATGCTTTGGCAGTCCAGCTGACTGTTTCGGTTTCGCCGGGCGCGACTTTCACAGTATTTTCGTTCTTACCTTCCACGACAGCGTTGCCGAGCATTTCAAGTCTCGCGACTGCTTTTCCGTAAGCGGTTGTACTGTTATTTCTGAAATTCACCGTAACCGTAACCGTTCCGTCATCGTTAATATTACTGGCATAAGTCCTCGTCAAAGGAGCCGTGTATTCTATGCCGTCATCTTCGCCCGTATTCATAGCAAGTTCAGCGAGAACTTTTATTTGTTCCGCCGTGAGAGCCCGGCTCCATACGCGGGCAAGAGCGATCGCGCCGTCAATCGGGGCTTCTATTGTATTAGAGCCTGTCGTGTCGCCGCCTATACAGAACCACTGTGCGCCTGAGCCGGGAGTGGTAATCGTTCCTGCATATGCTACGGAATCGACAAGTTCTCCGTTTACATAAAGTTTGACCATGCTGCCTTCATAAGTCGCGACTGCGTGATACCATTCGCCGAATTTTATTTCGTTTCCGGTTATCGGCGCTCTGTATGCGCCGCCGATATGCGCACTTATGTCGAGTTTCGCGTGTGTGGCGTTTCCTGCGTAAAGGTCGAAACCTATACCCGCACTCTGCATGCCGCCGAACAGCCCCATCCAGCTTTCGGCAACGGGGTTGTCTAATCTAAACATCGTTTCCATAGTTATGTTTTTATTGACAGCCGTCCAATCCGAAGCGGGCCATGCTGTTTTCCATACGTTCGCGTTGGTTTTGTTTATTTCACCAACATATTTGCCAAGAGTGTCGTTGAATACGATATTGCCCGCGTCAACCGCATTGTTGGAAAAATTCCGCGCTTTTGGGGAATGGTCGACAACTTTTCCGTCTGAGAAGTCTACGTCCAGCATGTCCGCGACAGGGATGCTCAAGTCTTCGGAATCGTTTGCAGATGAAATCATTGCGGTCGGCATAAATCCGAGTATCATTACCAATGCAAGGATAAACGCCATTGCTTTTGAAAATAATTTTTTTTCTTGCGTCATAATTACTACCTCCTGAAAAATTTTGTTTGTTTTGGTACCGGCCGGGTACAAATATAATATAACACCTTTTATGTAAAAAGCGCTATATTTATTCTGTAATTTTCCAGTAAAATTTTCATGGGGGTATGTAAGTTTTTAATTAAGTTATAAGGCTTTTGATTTTTATCATATTCATTTTAACAAATCATTTACAAAAGATACATATTCTCATATTGACAATATTCGATTTAAAGTATACAATATAAATATATCGAAATAAATAGATGTGAGGTAATGTATAATTTATGGAAAAGAAATATTTAGACAGCGCGCGGGTATTCAAAGCGTTCTGCGACGAAAACAGGCTGGTGATACTCGAAATGCTCCGGAGCGGGGAAAAATGCGCCTGCGTGCTTTTAGAAAAATTGAACATAGTGCAGTCAACCCTTTCGCATCATATGAAAATCCTCGTCGATAGCGGAATAGTATCGGCGCGGAATGAGGGGAAATGGACATATTATTCTATTTCACGCGAAGGAATTATCATTGCGAAAAATTTATTAATCAAACTGACCTCCGTTATAGAAAATTGCGATTGCGTAAATTGCGGTTGTATGGAGGGAAAATAATTTATGATAGAAAATATTGAGCCGAACGTAAAAACCGTTTCAACATCGCTGACATTTGCCGACCATATCGGAGCGTGGAAAGCCCGTTGGGGTATCGGTCGCATGGATTATACAATCGAACCGGGGTTGTATGCCGTTGGCAAACCCGATAATAATTGTCCCGTTTTGGTAAGCGCAAACTATAAGCTGACGTTTGACACGTTACGGAAAAACCTTGCCGGCTTGGATTGCTGGCTTCTGATACTCGACACCAAAGGCATAAACGTATGGTGCGCGGCGGGAAAAGGCACATTCGGCACAGATGAATTGATAAACCGCATTGAAGCGTCGGAACTATCAAAATATGTGTCGCATAAAAAACTTATCCTGCCGCAGCTCGGAGCGACAGGCGTAAACGCAAACGAAGTAAAACAGCGTTCGGGGTATGAAGTCAAATACGGCACGGTACGGGCAGAAGATATAAAGGCGTATATCGGCGCGGGATATAAAGCGACAAAAGAAATGCGGACTGTGAAATTTACAATGTGGGACAGGATTGTATTAACGCCAATGGAATTAATCCCTGCATTAAAAATCACTTTGCCTGTTATGGGCGTTATGCTTTTATCAAATAAATTCATAAAAAATCCGTTTGATAAAACTGATTTCGCCGCCTATGCGGGAGCTGTTTTTTCGGGGTCGGTTCTCACTCCCGCGTTGCTTCCGTATATACCCGGCAAAGCGTTCGCGTTGAAAGGCTGGCTTGCGGGGCTGTGCTGTACGGCGGGTATTATCGGCTTGACGAGCAAAGGCAAAAAAAGAGCCCCGCTTTTGACGGCAGGGCATTTATTACTGTTTCCCGCTTTATCTTCGTATCTCGCCATGAATTTTACAGGCGCGTCAACATATACGTCGCCGTCGGGCGTGAATAAAGAAATGAAAAAGGCGCTGCCGTTTATCGTCGGAGCGGCTGTTGCAGGAGCGGCTCTGACACTCGGCGTTCATTTATTCAGTAAAAGGGGGCAAACGAAATGAAACACAAATATCTTAAAAATGTAACGACCCTTTCATATAACGCCGAAAAGTGCGTCGGCTGTGAACGCTGCACGGAAGTCTGTCCGCATGGAGTGTTCGAAATGGACGATAGGAAAGCATATATAACCGATAAAGATTTTTGTATGGAGTGCGGCGCGTGTGCCATGAATTGCCCCGCAAAAGCGATTGAAGTCAATGCCGGCACCGGTTGTGCGGCGGCGATTATTTATAGTTGGTTCACGGGCAAAGAACCGACCTGCGGCTGTTCTGATGATAGCGGCGACAGTAAATGCTGTTAGGGGGCAAATATATTTCACTCGATCCCAAAATCCAAAAACACCAGTTTCGTTTCCCCGCCGCCTGAAAGCATTGCCACTTCGACTTTATTATCCCCGTCGATCAGTGTTTCAGGTTTGACGACCCATGCCCGGAGAGTTTGCGGAGAGCCAAGGCAATTTGTGTAGGGCGTTTCATAGGGTTCGCTGCAATCCTGCGTTTGCGTAAGCTCCGTGCCGTTCAGCGTTACTTTCCATTGCGTCCCGTCAAGGTTCGCTGCTGCTTGAATCCTGAACCTGCCGCCTTTTTTCCAGCCTCCTGTCGGAGGCGCCATATCAAGCGCAAAAGTTACGCTTTGCCCTGCGGCCAATGTTTGAGTAAGCTGCGTCTTTTTATTGTACGGGCTCCAGTTGACCCCGAGAAAATAGTGCTGAGGCTGTTTGGCTAACCAGTCAGGGTCGCCCGCGTGATTAAACACATGGAACGGCGGTTCGTTAAAAGGCCCGATATCGGGGTTGCCGTGGTGCGGTCTGTAATAAACGAAATTAAACGCGCTTACGCCGGAGCCGCCGCGGGAGTAAACAAGATGAGCCAGAGTATAATACTGATTATCCGTCATGCGCCAGAAAGACTGGTCATACGGTCCAAGACTTTCGCCGAAAGCCGCCGCGCTGGTAGATTCGAGATACACGGCTTTATCAGGGACGATCCTGACTATTTCCTGCATATCAGATTGCTGCTCGGTAAAAAAAGAACTGCACAGATTAAACATATCGACTCCCGCGTCCGCATAAGTTTTTATGTCTATGCCCAAACTGTCATGCCCCGACAAATGACAGGGAATCCTTACGCACAGCCATTTGTGATGTCCGTCTTTCGCGGTTCTGTCAAGCGTTTCCCTTACCTGCCTGACAAATCCCGACATGATTGCCAGCCTTTGTTCGCTGGTGGTTTCGTCCTGCTTGAAAAAATTATTGTGCCTCATAAAATCAAGCTCGAAGCCGTCTATGTCATACTGCTCGATGATTTCTTCGATAAATTTAAATTTAAGCTTGCGCACTTCGGGAATAGTCCAGTTCAATACACGGTTGTTCCAGTCTGTGAGATCCTCGCCAAGCCGCCATTCGGGATGGTTGACATGGATAGGCGTAAGGCAATGCCATAAAAACCCTCTGAGTTCTTCACGCGGGGCGTTTACATATTCATGCCCGTGGGAATCATTTAATCTGAACGAAACAAACGGAACTATGCCTTTTTCGCGGCACCGGTCAACAAAAACTTTTACTATGTCGCCGCCGTTCGCCATATACTGCGCGAATCCCGACTGCGACGGGTCCATGCCAAATCTTTCTTTCAGAAATTTTACGTGCTCCTGATAAGGATAAGCTTTGCTGTTCCACCACGGCACCCACCCTACGCCCGGCTGCAGCAGATGCACTTCAATGCCGGTACCTACGGTTTCGTCTACAGTCCCTTCCAGCATTTCGGGCGTGAACGGCTGCGCTGTTTTCGGGTTTTTTTCGAATTCGTACGGGCTGTACGGGCTTGTGCAGGTTTCTATGTTTGTCGTATCGTTGCTGAATATGACTTTGAACGGCGCTTTATTTTTAATCATAACATCCAAACCTTCTTTCATATTTTTTTATATACCAATTTTATACAATATCAGTTCCGAAGTATTTATGTTTTCAAGAGTTATATTAATTCCTGTGTCAGCGAGTTCGAAGCCGCTTATCTGAAATTTGTTCCCGTTGTTTTTCCGCGTGATTTCGTAAGTCTTGCTCTCGTCAATGCCGGTTAGCCGCAGATTGTATGTTTCTCTCCCGCTATTGAGTTTGAATATTCCGCAATAGCCTCTTGATTTGTCTTTCATGCCGTATTCAAGCACACAGAAAGAAACCGGCCGCACCATGCCGATATACGGCGTGTGATGATACACGACCGCGCCGTTTTCCATGACCGGACGGCAGAAAGTTTTCGCAAGCGCTATATATTCGCGGGTTTTCTCGAAATATACGCTGTTTCTGTCGGCGTTCTGCGCTCCGAACCCCACGAATACAGGCATCGCAAACAAACTTACGCGCAGGTGTGTTTCTATATCGGCGAGCTGATGAGCGTAATTGATATGATTGTGCTGAAGCTCCCCATGCCTTTTTGGCAGGGGGTTCAATCGTACTGGCAAGTCTCTCGCAGACCTCGAAAGATTTCGCGCACTACCTTGCTTCCGTTTGACTTTCACTACCTATGACTTCCATCGAAGTCATTACCGGTAGCATCGCGCCCGCTTCATGACG
>WQXD01000073.1 GCA_009785015.1 Oscillospiraceae bacterium
AATCCCGGCGGCGGTACGACCGTCGTGCCGTACAATTTATCTGTCTCCTGTTTCCCCGGATGATGCAAAACCTTCAGCGATTACCTTACTGTCAAGATACTAAACGCCTTTTTATGCCGCATATATTACCAACAAAACCAAAAACAAAATTCAAATAAAACATGAAAGGAAAAAAGATATGCAAAAGACGAAAAAGATATTCAAGGGGATATGCCTGGCGCTCGTGGTCGCGATGATGCTGACGGTTTCATCGCTTTCCGCCGACTTGAAGCGCGACAGCTTCGGCCACCCGATACTGAACGAACTGACGGTGGCATCTCCCGATGGGCTGGTGGATGGCGTCACGATCTATGACACGCCCGGAGGCAACATCATCGGCTTCGCCGTGCCCATTTCCGACGGAAAATCGGTGCTCGCCGTACCCCGCCGCGACTCCGGCGCGCTGGCCGGCTACGAAGTGGCGCTTTCGGCCGGGGAATCGGTGCTCATCGTGCCCCGCAGGGGCACCGGGGTGACCGAGCGGGTGGAGCTGACGTTTTCGAACGGTAAGGAGCTGTCGATCACTCTGCCATACATATTAGTCGACGGACTGCCCGAACTGCAGCCGCTGGAGATACCGTTTTTCGACGACGAGGGTGTGCCCTGCTCCGCCGACGAGATATACGCCCAATTGAGCATGATGGTAGGGTGCGGTAACCAGATATATTACTACACTACGGAATCCGCCAACAAAATTTGCTGTCAGACTGCCGGCGGAACGCCGAACTGCGTGAAGGGGGTCAATGTCGAGCTTTACCGCTGCAATCCTTCGTGCCTGCCCTCGGGTTCGTATACCGGTTATGTGTACAAATGCGGCGCGGGGCATACCCTGACCATGGGCGGCCTCATTATGGGCGCTCATTACTGAGCGACCGAACAATTTCCCCCGAATATCGGCAAAATTTTTTAAGCGATCACCATACGCAAAACATAGTCCATGCAGCAATACTGCTTTCCGATCACATAGATTTTGAAGACTATGCGAATACATACAAATCGACTTGGGCAACTTCATCGGGAGGGCTATATGGTGGTTGGCAAAGCTATACTATGGATTATATTGCCGATGTTATCGCTTGCGCTTCATATAGCAAATATCCTCCTCATAATATGCTATACCCTAGTTCGGCTGGTTGGGCATTGGATAGCAATCAAAGGGATTTAGCTGGATTTTTATACAAATACTACCTCGACAATAAATAAATTTGGTATTCGTTAGTCCTACTATAGAAATTGAATGGGCAACATTGACTGGACAAAGTTGTCTTTCCATGGGACGAAATTTTGGCGTAAAATCGCTTGCTTGCCATTTATCGCGCAGGGAGACAATTGTCAAGGACGGCAACGCCGTTCATCTCGATCCTTGACAGTTTTCGACCGGAGCGATAAAATCTGGCAAAGCGGATTTTAGCATTTTACTATATATTTCCTGACAACTGTAAATATCTGCCTGATAGTCTGCTCTGTACAGTTTTCCGTTGCCTAAGCAAATTCTAATCAAGGAACCCCACTCCAAAAACTGTCGTTGCGAACACAGCGAAGCAATCCAGTAGACATACATTCACCCTTTTCTGGATTGTTTCGTTGTGTAAGTTTCTCACAAGCTCATATTTTAAAAATATTGCCTAAATTTTGAAAAAAAGAGAAAAAAATATGGTTAAATATGACTGTTTTCTTATCAAGTACTGGGTATTTGGCGTAGCATTAAGTGGTTTGGGATTAATTGGCGCAATATTTATGCGCTTATATACAATATATAATTTCTATTTTGATCATTCTATGGCTCTATTTATTGGAGTAATATATCCTTGTTTGCTACAGCCAATAGGAACATTTTGCTTGTTTGTGGCAAATATCATCTCTGGATGTAAATATCAAAAAAAATATTTATTTAATCCATTTGTTTTGTTGATTGTTTTGCTTTTGCAAATTGTTTGTCATATATTTTTTTTACCGTCAATGGCTCATTCATTATTTAGCTCATTGGTTCCCTTGATAAAAAGTCCCGCATATCAGATAGCCGTCGATGCGTTATTTATCGCGTATACCTCGATAAAATACATCAAATTCAAAAAAAGTACCCCATAAATTTTCGAAAGGTGCGAAAGGTTTTTTTGTTCATTATGTAATTATGCAATAAACGCTTTTGACAAAATTAAACAAAACAAGATAAGGAAAAAAGATATGAAAAAAATCAAAATCGTGGCGTTGATTTTTTCCTTTGTATTCTGTCTTATACTTTTCCCCGCTACTGCGTCAGATAATCGCGATTATACGGCGCCTATACTGGCAATAGCTTACGACCTCGTTGAGGGATTATCTGAAGAAGAAGCAGGAGAAGCACTCGATCACGCAAACAGAGACGCAAAAGATTTGACTGAAACGGAAATATTGGAAAGAATATATCACAACTACGTAAATTCAATAGACGAAAACAAATACGGCGGCGCACACTTTGACAAAGAAAAAAAAGAATTGAATTTGTATATAACGGACAAAAAAGTACAGGTTAAAATAGATGATGCCAACGTAGTATTCCACATAGTCAAATACTCCTACAGGGAGCTGGAAAACTTTTCCGCCGTGCTTTTTGAAAATTTCGAGTATCCGCAGATAAGCGGTTCGGACATCAAAGTCCGGGAAAACAAAGTGAAGTTTTACATATCGGACGATTTCGACGCAGATGTGATCAAAAAATACGTCCCTGAGGATGCATACTACTATGAACGCAAGGATGTTTCATCCTGGACTGGCTAATCACTGCTCTTGCGGTGCAAAATGCAAAAAAATAATTTTAACAGATTATGGAAGCGGATTCATATGAAAAAACTATCGATAATTATGGTGCTGCTCGTTTTGGGCTCTGTGGCTGCGGTGACGGTATCTGCCGAAAACAACAATGCGCTGCGAATCGAAAGCGTTGAAGCGGACAGCGGCAAAGATGAAATTTATGCGCTCAAGGATAAAATCGTGGAAAGTTTAAACCGTATTATTTCCAGTGAAAACATAGAGCATCTCTATTCACAAAACACCCACGAACACATAACTTCGGAAGATATTGATTTCAATAATATGTATAAAAGATATGGAAACGCGAACGAAATTTTGGAAAAGAATCTGACGGGCAGGCAAGCGGTGGAATTTTTTGAAAGTTGCGATTATAACTGGGTCATGCCGATTTCCTTGGGCGATATCACAATTGATGTGATTTTGGGAATCTGTCCGCCGCTGATTGAGGAAAGAGTGTACGCGACCGACGAGGACGGAAACAGATTGCTGAGCTATGAAAAAATAGCGGAACTGAGAAGCAGGGTAGGTCGTTGGCAAATCAGTTCCGCAGGTATTGACTATTTGGACACGAAATACGAAGACGCAATAACCCAGACAAATGAAGTCCAGTACACAAAAGCGATCAACGACACCCTATATTACATATTTCTGCCCAACCTGCGTATATATGCCGCATTCATCGCGACGGATGACGGAAATTACATAAATTGTTTCAACAGGTATCTGATCGACTGGATGGGCAAAAGCCTGCAAGGCAATTTCAACAGTCAAGAGGATATAATAGAAATAAACAATGAAATAAACAATAAATATATGAGCAATAAGAGTTTAAATTCTGAAGGACGGGCAGGCGGAATATCGCCGATGCGAGGCGAAGATACCGGCAGCTACAGTAGCGGCGATGACAATATGATGCCAATAGCGATTATTGTGGGCGCCGCCGCTGTGCTTGGAGGATGCTTGATATTGTATATCAGGCAGCGTTCTAAAAACATATACAGCAGGTAAATGCATGGGTTATACGGGGGATTTCCGGGATAAACGCCGTATTACAAAGTAAAGTGCTTTTGCCATGCGTCCCTGCGAAAATACGAACGAGTACAAAAACTTTCCGCCCATCAACGAAGTAGGGCTGGAATTGGTTATGCAGCTTGCCTACTTTACAATTTTTTTCCCGTCAATGCCAAAATCGTTAGTTCATTCATTATTTTACTCATTGGAGCCTATGATAAAAATGGTTGTTTATTTGATAGTTGTCGATGTTTTGTCGATAGCGTATATTTGGGCAAAATACATTGCATTTAGAAAACGCACCCCCCATAAATTTTTTGCACTGATTTTAGGTTGTGTCTCATTTTGAGATACAACCACTTTTTTTGAAATTTGAATTTGTCAACCGCTCAAACCCTCGATTTCTTCGCGGGTTAAGCCGGTAAGGTCGATAATATCTTCAACGGTCATCTTCTTTCGCAAAGCGTTCCGCGCAACTTCAAACGCTTTTTTATTTTCGCCCCTCGCCTCACCTTTCGCTTCGCCCCTCGCCTCAGCAGTAGCCAAGTTTGAGTCCATATCAGTCTGGAACTTCCTGCGGCTGCGGAAGATAGCGCGCTCCCGCTCGTCCTGACTTATGTTCATCAATAAGCTTCCGGCCACTTTCAACACCTCCTCCGATTCGATTATTTTGTTCACTATTCCGCGGTGCTCCTGACTTGGAGCGTACTGGAAAAACACCGCGAACTTCTCCAGGTCCGTCATTGTCTCGACGGGCTTCAGCAGGATTTCCTCCAGCTTGCTCAACTCCACGAACACCACGCGGACCGCGTCGTGCAGCAGTTCGTTATCCAAGTCGTGCCGCATGGAGTACGGGTTCACATAACCGGACCGGTTCGGAAAAACAGTATAGGAGCAGAACGTGATTTGATATGACCGCGCCAGCCTGTCGTACCGCCGCTGACCTTTCGACGACTGCGACGAATGCAGGTCGCACAGGTAGTAGATACTCTTGCCTTTCAGGTTCCGATGCTCGCCGCCCGGTTCTTCCTCGATGCGGCTGGCCTGCATTTCCAGGTTGATCTGCGACCCGTCGTTGATTACGCAGTTGACATCGAACCGCTCCGCTTTCTCCATAGTGTCGCTAACCGGCAGCTCGTTATTGTGTACCGTAACGTCGATTACCGGACGCCCGATCACCCCTGCGATCAGTCTGATTAGTCCGGGTTTGGCCTCCGGCGAAGTCAAAATCAGTTTAAACACGCGGTCATCGGACGGAGGCAGTATATCTATGTCCATCGGTAACAGACCCATGCTTTGACTCCCTTCGTTAAATCCTTTTTTTCTATCATTATATCACATCGTAGCGCGGGTTGTCAAGTATCTTTGCATAGAGTTATGATATACGCCCAACAGAATAAAAAAATATATTGACAAATGTTGTTCACTTAGGATATAATGTATAAAAATACACCGAAAATTGCCGGAGGGGAAAAGAAATGGAAAAAAGCAAATTGGGAATCTCGCTGAACCTGTTCGCCGCATTGCTGTACTTCATGGGTGTAATTGGAGGCGTTTATATCGTCATGGTGGCAACCGCTTATGTTTTGCTCTGCGAAGATAACGCAAAACTCAAGAGAGCAGCCCTAAAAGCGTTTATTTTTACCGTTTTTTGGTCGGGTGCGCTGTTTTTTGTGCATGGGCTGATCACTTTTTCGCAGACTCTTTTCAACCTTTTGAGAGAGTACAATAATTTCGATAAGAATTATTTGATTTCTTCCACAGGTAGCGGTGCCGATTATCTGCAAATGAGCTATTTGTATCAGTTTCTCCAGTCCATTCCGGCAATCATAGGCACTATTCCGCAAGTTATCCAAGCTTTAGTTTTTACTGTTTTGGGGCTTCGTGCGTACAGGCAAATAGATGTCAAAGTGAAATGGATTGACAAAATCTTAGACAAGCACTTTTGACAAAATTTTCGGTGAAGGCACAGATTCAATTTGGTTGTCCGATTAATGCAAAATTTGTAAAGTTTTTTTCAAATACCGGAGCAACGGATGAATAAATGAATATGGGAAAAGAAATATCATTTTTAAAAGTTTTCGTTTGCCTGACGATCCTCTATCTGGTCGCGATAAACATTTCGGGCGATACCAACAAATATGAAATCAAGCTTGTTTTCTGCACCATGTACGACGATATTGACCCCAGCGTCCCCTTGCCGTATCTGGAAGATTTTGAAAGCGGGACTTTTGACTGCGTTTTGGACAGAACCCCTTACTGCAAATGGAAAATCATCGACGACGGCGGCAATAAGAGACTGCTGTGCTACGATCTGAAACAAGATGAGATAACTGATGGAAATCCCGTATTTGGCCTGATGATAGGCGACAAAACCTGGGGAAACTACATTTTTTCGTTCGACTGCAAGATACCGGAGGGGTCAAGTGTGATGTTCGCTCCTTTCGCCGACACGAACACGGACAACTACACGCCTGATTATTTTGAGAGCAGAAATCCTTGGGGTTTGGAATTGGATCACGAAGGGGTTCTCGTGTACCAGACGGTTTTCGTGCATGGATGGCATTACATCGGGGAAGAATCAAATGCGCGCGACGAAGCAGGCAACAAAAAATCAAAGCCGATAGACAGCTTTCTCGTCGGTGAATGGAATCATATACGGCTTATTCCGGCGGGATTGGATGTGCAAATGGAGTTAAACGGGGCGAACATAGGCAAAGTGGCCGAATTGCAGGAGGACATATCCGGCCGTGTCGCGATTGGCGGCCGGATTGGCTGTATGTTCGACAATATATCCGTTGAGGAAGCACTCGATTACGCAAACGGAGACACAAAAGATTTGACGGGCAACGGCAAAGCCGTTTCCGCATCATCGCACCTGATAAAAACAGAAGAACGAAACTTTTCGCGCGGAAACGCTTCATATATAATCCAGCAGCAAAAGGACTTGTTTGAGTGGTCAGACACGATATTCGCGGGAACTTACACCCGAAGCGAAAACTATACGTTTGTTTACTACGAAGACGGAGAAGAGTACCACGAGTACTATACGTTTTGGTATTTCATAGTCAAGCATATTTATTACGGGGACGAAACATTGCTGGGGCGGGAAATTCCGTTTATAACGTGGAATATAATTGAGCGCAGCGATATATCGCCGATGTATGAAATCGTGATGAAGGAAAACAGCGATTATATAGTATTCAGCGAAAAATACAAAGCATTTGAAGCATTTGAATACGATAAAACAACCCGCGAAACAATAGCCGCATTCGAAGAAGCGACGGGAGCAACGCCGCCAAACTTAGTTTCACTATGGCAAATGACTTTTGAGATAAGCGGCGCCGATGTTTTCATCACCCATGAGCTTTTCGGGCAGAATACGCAGACAAACGAAGTAGAAGACAGCATTGCCGGTTTCATGAACCCGTGGGTGGAAAAGCAATTGTCCGGGAGCCTCGTTCAAATATCCGAAAGGGAAAGTATCTTCAAATACGAAAACATTGACAAAATAAAGCGCGCTTTGGATATAAACGAGATCAGGATACAGACGGATGCCGGGGAAAAAAGCAGATTGAGCATAAAAAAGACGATGCTTGATGATTTTTTGGAAGAGGCGATACAATACTACATAATGGATAATGCGAATAGCGGCTTGAAAAGTGAATTTGACGCGATGGAAGCTCTCGCGCGAAAAGCTATTGATTTTATGAATGAAATGGCAGGGGTGTTCCCGGAATTTTACAAGTGCTTTCAATACAGCGATATAAAATGTATTCGCGAATTGTACACCCCTACGACAAATGTCATTTTGGCATACCTGTTTGAATTGGAGGACGACAATGGCAATTGTGGTTGTGTCGTCATGAATGCTTTCAGTCGAGAATTTATGCAAATGGGAGACGGCAAGTCCAAATATGCAATTTACCTGGAGGAAAGCGGCAAAACCGAGCTTGAGGACAATGAAAAATTCATATATCATTCGATAGATTGCTGGGTCGGAACGATTCAAGGAGACGAGGTTGTTATCGTCAGTACATACACAAACGAAATAATCGCGGTCGAAAGGAGAGATAATGTTGATATCGACCGGCAATATCAGGATTTCTATACAAATACAACGACAGGGGTGTTGATAAATTCGTGAACGCATTCAAGTTGAAACTGTTGGCGGCATTGTTTATGACTGTCGATCATTTTGGCATAGTCTTAAATATGCTGTATAGATATAAAATTGCAGGTGTTGAATTTGATCACTATATGACTGATGCTTTTTGGCAAATGAGAGTCATAGGACGCATGGCTTTTCCGATTTTTTGTTTTTTAGTTGCCGAGGGCTGCACTCACACAAGAGATATAAAAAAGTATATCGGACGGCTGGCCGTCTTTGCGATAATTTCTCAAATTCCACATCGGATGTTTCAAATTGCAAAACCGGGTTTTCACATTGCAGCAGGCGATTTATTTAAATATACATCCGGCAATGTTCTCATCACACTCATGTTTGGCGCTATAGCCGCTTTTTTTTACGCGAAATTATTTGAGACCGGCAAAAATATTTTTTTATGCAAAGTGCTGCCCATCGTAGGAATTGCCGTTTCGTTCATTGCTGTCGAGTTACTCAGAGGGGAATATGGCTTATACGGCGTGGTGACAATACTGCTTGTTTACGCGCTTCGTTCGAAAGACGATTCAGATCGCGATGTGAAAATTTGGGGTTCAAAATATGCGCAAATTCTATTCTGCGGCATAACCTCAGTGATATATTATCTTTTTTATCAGCGGATTTCATTATATGCCATAGGAGCCATTTTATCAGTACTGCCATTGCTTTTGTACAATCAAAAACCGGGACACCGGAGATACCGAAAATGGATGTTTTATATTTACTACCCGGCGCATATGGTAATTTTGTCTGTCTTGATATATTTTATCGTATTTCTCGTAAAAGCCTGACCAATATCCAGCAGCGCAAAAGGAGAGCGAAAAAAACATACGGCAGCAGAGCAAGGCAGGCGAGATATTCCTTGGCCTCTTTTTGTCGTAACAAATATATCGGGGGTGAATCAGCATACAAAAGAGGTTAGTACTCAAAATGAGAACCAACCTCATTATAAAATTTAGTGCGCAGCGCGGTGTGCCGGGGGTTGCAAATTCAGATTTCGTGCTCCGAGCGCAAGATGATTTCCTCCTGCATGGCCTTCGGCAGCCTTGTGAAATAGTCGCTGTAGCCGCCGATCCTCACCACGAGATCGGAGTAGTTTCCGGGGTTTTCCCGCGCCTTTTGGAGGGTTTCCCTGTCTGTCACGTTTATCTGAAATTCAAATCCGCCGCGCCTCATGAAAGTATTTATGAGCTCAAGGAGCTTTTTTTTGCTTTCCCCGGTGAAATTTTTCTTGGAGAATTTCATATTCACCGCCACGCCGCCGATAAATTTGTGGTGTTCCCATTTTGTGGAGGACAAAACCGAGGCGGTCGGGCCGTTTTTTTCGGATCCCTGGGCGGGCCCGGAACCGTCGCCGAGGGGGAATTTCGCGAGCCTGCCGTCCGGGGAGGCGATCGTTTCGGCCCCGAGCCTTTCGTGCATGATCCAGCAAAAAAGACTGGGCACGAGCCGGCCCCGGCGGCAGTTTTCATAGCCCTCGCAAAACTCGGCTATTTTTTCCGAAAGCTCCAAGACCAAGCTGTCCGCCGCGTCGTCGTCGTTGCCGTATTTTGCGGCGCGGTTCTGTATGTAGGCGCGCACCTTTTCATAGCCCTCGAAGTTATTCAGGAGCATGTCCGCCATATCCGCGAATGTGAGCTGCTTTGACTCAAATACCAGATCCTCGATTATATTCAGCGAATCGCATAAGTTCGCAAGCCCCACAAACGAGGGCATGATCCAGTTGTATCTCGCCCCGCCCCATTCTATGTCCCTGCCCGTCTTGAGGCAGTCGTTCACAAAACACGAGAGCAGCGGCTGCGCGAACGAGCGCGTGCGCTCTATCATCGTCTTGTTGAATTCGATAAAATTGTTTTTGATATGCTGCTTCAAAGCTTTGAAATACGCCTGTTTGAGCTGGCCGATATTGTCAAAGCGGACCGGTTCGCCGCCGGATTTTACGCCCATCACATCGAGAAGCAGCGCCACCAAGTTGGTGTACGGCGAGGCCACCCAGACTCCGGAAGAGGCGACCGGGGTTATTTCGACGCAGGTGCTGTGGATATAGCTGCACGCCTCCGCGGGCTCCAGCCCGTAATATTTGAGCCCTTTCTGGATTATATCGTCGTTGAACAGAGCGGGGTGCGAATGGGAATTGCCGAGAGTTTCCACGGAAAGCTCGAGCAGGTCCGGCGGGGTATCCTCGTTGCAGCACAGCCCTATGCCCGGATATATCATCGCGGTATGGCTTATGCTCTCAATGAACATATATGAGAGCTCGTTTGAGGTATCGGCGCCGCCGGGGCCGCGCCCTCCGACCATGAACCCGCAGGCCAGCCCCGCGGGCACCACCTCGTTGTACATGACGCACGCGCATTCGATGAGCTCCTGCGCCTCATCCTTGGTCAGCGCGCCTTCTTCGATATCTTTTTTGTAATGGCGTATAAGATACCTGTCGGGCCTGCCGAGCTGAAACAGCGCCATGGGACAGACCGAGACGCAGATCGTCATAAACCAGGCGCACTGCAGCGCCTCGTAAAAACTCGAAGCGGGCCTGTCGGGGATGTTGGAAAACACTTCCGCGAGTTTCAAAAGCTCTTTTTTTCTTTTTTCATCGCCGCATTCGCCCGCCGCCTCGGAAATTGCCGAAACATAATTTCCGGCGTATTTCAAAACGCCGTCGAGCGCGGTTTTGCAGGCGCCGTAAAATATCCGCTTTTCGAGATCGCCGGATTTTGTCATATCGAGCCCGTCGATGTACCCGTCGATATCGGCTTTTATGCCCGAAATGCCCTTTTGGAGGATATACTCGTAATCGATTGCCATGTGGCCGTTGTTGAGTATGGAATTGAGCAGCGGCAGCTCATAGCTCCGCATTATCTCGTACTCGGCCGCTTCCGCTTCGGTGAGCCCGCGGTTTGTCTGCCGGCCGAGAATCAGCTCGCCGGGGCCGATTGCGGGCTGTACGTTTGAGAGCATATAGTTTACGGCCAGGGCGTATTTTTCGATTGTCGAAATGGTTTTTTTGCAGGCCTCAAGATAGCCTTTGTAATAGAGATACTGCCATTCTATGTTGTTCGGCTTTGCGGTGAGCGCCTTTTCGCGCAGTTTTTCTATTCTCGGAGTCCTCATTGTCGAAGCTTCTCCCCTTTTTTTATCATAAATTTTATTTGACAATTATTGTAGCATATGATATAATGACTATATGTGAATAACAGATTTTCAAATTGTAAAAAATGGAGGGACTATATTGTGCATAAAAAAATGATATATCTTCTGGTCGCGCTGTGTTTCGCGGCGGCGGCTGTGCTGGCTGTCTCGTGCGGCGGCGAAACCAAAGACGGCAGCCCCGTCGGCGAAAAGCAGCCGGACGATGAAAAAATTTCCGACGGGGACGCTTCCAGGGACGCCGTCGACCCGGCATTCGCCGACGAGCTGCCCGCGCTCGATTTCGGCGGAAAGACGTTTAATTTCTTGGTCGATTCCGACCCGGCTTTTCGGCATCTGTACGATGTGAACGTGGAGGGCGAAATCGGCGAAATCGTAAACGACACCATATACAAAAGAAACAGGACGGTCGAGGAGCGGCTGAATATAAAAATAGAGGACGTCGAATCCTCGGGCGCGCAAAAAACAATAACCAACGCGGTGGCCTCGGGCGACACCACATACACGGGCGTCTGGCTTCTCGTGGACAGGTTTTTTTCCGCTTCGCTGGCCGGGCCTTTTGCGAATCTGTACAATGTGCCCCATTTGGATCTCGGCAAAAAATACTGGGACCCCAACGCGGTCGGCGACATGACCATAAGCGGCAAGCTCTACGGGATGACGGGGGACATAACCACTGCGACCAATATGTTCACCCACCTTCTCCTGTACAACAAAAGCCTCGGGGCCGACTACGGGTTTCCCAACCTCTACAATTTGGTGCGCGAGGGGAAATGGACCTTCGACAAATTCGCGGAATTGACGAAAGACATATACAAGGACTTAAACGGGAACGGCAAAGCCGACGTCGAGGATTTCTTTTCGGTGTATATAACCCCGGCGGCCTATGAGGCGTTTTTCTCCTCGGCGGGCGAAAAGTGGGTGGAAAAAAACGCGGCGGGCGAAATAGTATTTTCCGAAATGAACGAAAAAAAGATAGCGGTGCTTGACAAAATCGAGGGCATGTTCACAAAAAAAGACAACGTGTGGTGCGGATATGAGCAGCCTCAGCCCTTTACCAACGAGCGCGCCATATTCTACGACGGCGACCTGGGCATCATGAGCGAGGAGTACCGGGACCTCGAAGTCGATTTCGGGATTCTGCCCCTGCCGAAATTCAGCGAAGAGCAGAACAGATATTACGTGTACGCCTATCCCTTCTTCCCGTTTTTGTCGATACCCACGACCATAACCGGAGAAGAGCTCGAAATGGCGGGCGCGGCCCTCGAGGCCTTGGCCTCGGAATCATACAAGACGCTGACTCCCGCATTCTATGAAATCGCGCTCGCCAACAAATATGTGCGCGACGAGGAATCATATGAGATGCTCGACATCATACTGCGCTCGAGGATATATGACCTTCTGTACTGGGGCCAGTGGGACAGCTTCCGCAACTGGGGCAGCGGGCTCGTGTCCGCGATGCAGAAAGGCGGCGGGGTCTATGTTTCGACGTATGAAAAAAACATCGACAAAGCGATAAAGAAAATCGACGAAATCGTGGATATTTACGCGAATTTGGATTAGGGATTAGGAGAGAAAAAATCAATTATGAAAAAAATGTTTTTGTGTATTATTTTTATTTTATCCGCGGCTGCGGTATGCTCTGCGGCTTCATGCGGGACAAACAACACGGCCGGTCCGGCGACGGAAAAAAAAGAGCCGGAGCCAGCAACGCAAGCCCCCGCCACGGAGCCCACGACCGCAAAACCCAAGCCGACCGAAGAGGCGAAACAAACGGAAAAATCCGTCAAGCCCACTTTGATCGGCAGCACGTTTTTGTCCAAGGACCGGTATTGCATAGCCGGCAGCGCCTCGGAACACGCAGTCATAACGATCGAAGGCGCGCTTGAACCGGTCGAGACCAAAGTGATAGGCGGGATGTTCGTGGTCGAGGTGCTGCTCGCAAAGCAAAAAGCAGAGGACGTCGAGCTTCGCGTGTACGCGAAAAACGCCGGCAGGGATATAAGCGACCCCTTGGTCATCAATGTGAGCAAGGATGAGCCCAGGGACAACAAACCCGTGTATATAGGCAAAAAAAACCATCTGCAGTATGACCAGACGCTCGACGATTACCTCGGTATAAACCTGTTTTCCGACTCTGAGCTCACCGATATGCGCAAGGGAGCGGAAAAACTGCAAAAAAAGCTGACCGACGCGGGGCTTAAAACGGAGCTCATAATTTTTATCGCGCCGAACCCCGCCACGATATACCCGGAGCACATGCCCGAAATTTTGG